>DATAIE010000607.1:0-1677 GCA_036262875.1 Verrucomicrobiales bacterium | reverse complement strand
CCGTGTTCTCCGCCGAAGGTCGGAGGAAGTGCCTTTCCCTAACAACACTGGCCTCCGTCCGAGGTCCAATACCCGGCTGGAGTGGAATGTGAGATGAATGCTGCATCGACTCACTATCACTTCCATGAAAGCCTATCTTCTTATCTCACCGTTCCTCCTCGCCGCAGCGTTGCCGGCGGGGGCCTTTCCTTTCACCGGGCGCTCCGTCACCGGCGGATTCTCTCATGCCGATAACTGGTCTGCCTATTCACGCGATGCGGTGTGTGCCGATTTCGCCGGCAACGGGCAGCGGCAATGGTATTTCGGCGGAGAGACCATCAAAGCCTTCCCGGGAACGCTGACACGCTCCCTCCCGGCGATCTCGCTGGCGTCGCATCCGTCGGCCACTCCGACCCCGCTTTGCCATACGCTGCTGGATGTGGATCGCGATGGAGACCAGGACATCGTGCGCGTGGTGGACTGGAAGACGAGCCACCTCCTGACACTTCAGGTTTATCTGAATCAGGGCGGCGGCACCTACACTCTGGGCTACCGGCGCGACTGGGCGGAGAATCCAGGTTATGGCTACGACTCCCATGTGATGCAGATCGCGGCGGGCGACTTTGACCGCGACGGCGCGACGGACCTGGCGGTGCTGACGATGTATTTCCTCTACGACTCTTCGCAGATAAGCTACTGGGCGCGGGGCTATCCCTCCATCTGGTGGAACGACGGCACGGGTCAGTTGGACACGACAACAAACCTTGACGGTCGCGGCTACAGCCGGAACTCCAATTTGGTCGTGGAGGATGTGGACCACGACGGAGACCTGGACCTGGTATGCACCGACTGGTCCTATAAGGACAGCAACGATGTCTGGCATCAGTTCGTGCGGAGCTACACCAACGACGGCGCGGGGGCCTTTGCCATTTCCAGTGTGGGACGAACGGTGTGGAATGGGGGCCTCTATGATGTAAACCGCGACGGCTGGTCTGATCTAATTGCAATCGACACAAGCGGTCCGGTGGTGGCCCTCAATGACCGCGCCGGCACCTTCCCCACGGGGACGAATATCGGAGCCAGCGCGACAGCGGAATATGCCATCGGCGATGTGGACGAAGACGGCATCCCTGACATGATCTGCGCGGGCGCGGGATCGGCGACGACGGTGGTCTTCCGCAAAGGCACGGGCACCGGCAGTTTCCAGGCGGCGCAGACGCTCTACACGCTCAGCTCGAATATCGCGGGCCTGGCAGTGGCGGATGCCGAGCCGGACGGCGACATGGACATCATGGTGCAAACTGCGAACGGCGGCTTTGTGCTCCTGGAAAACCGGTCGCCGCACCGCTCTCCGGCGGGCGGAACGGTCTCCACCGTGAGCCTCGCGGGAGTGACCCAACTGACGACGGGAGACTTCAACCGGGACGGTCTGGAGGACGTGCTGGCGGTGACGCCTTCCCAGAAAAAGGTGTGGTTCTTCAACGGTGAGGCAGACGGCCTCCCGGCGGCCCCGGTCTTCAAACTCACACAAAACGAGGCTCCGGCGCAGGTGGCAGTGGCAGACTTCAATCGCGACGGACGCGAGGATTTTGCCTACACGCTGCCGGGGCCGGGCGAAGTGCGCCAGGTGCTGAACAACGGCAACGTGGCCCCCACGCTGTGGCCGGATACTTCCATAGCCGCGATTCCGGGCGTCTC
>DATAIE010000606.1:0-2652 GCA_036262875.1 Verrucomicrobiales bacterium | reverse complement strand
CGGTGCATTTACCTCCAGTTTTTTCGGCGGTGGAAGCGAACTCGCGGGCGAATTGGATCACGGTGTTGCGGCTGATACCCGTGAATTTTTCCTGCCAGGCCGGGGTGTACGGCTTGCCTGAATCGCTGTAATCCTGGGGGTAGTCGCCCGCGAACCCGCGTGCGACGCCGTATTGCGCCATGAGAAGGTCGTAGACGGTGGTCACCGCCATCCGTCCATCAGCCGTCTCGACGTACTTCACGGGAACTGTGCGCTGGAAGGTCAGATTGTTGGCGGCATCCGCGAACGTCACGGGGAGTTCGGCATCGCGGCTGTCCAGCAGGCTCAGAAGCGGGTCGATCTCGGTGCCGTCCAGATCGTCTTTGAGCTCCAGATTCCATCGCCCCTTCTGTGCCTGCCACCGGCTTCCGATGGCGCCCCGCGGCATGCGCGGCTCGCCCGTCTTTGCATCGAAGACGAGAAACTTCCAATCGCCATTCTCCTCGCTCCCATATCGTGCGAGGCGTCCCGCACGGAGGAAGCGCCCAGCCATGTAGCCCTTTTCCGATTTGTCCAAGACCACCAAGAAAGGACTGTCGGAAAAACTCTTCAGATAGTTCGCGAAATACGGGACTTGCCGGGCCGCATGAAATTCCTGCAGGATGACGTGGTCCACGGCCATCCAGAGGGCCGCGTCCATTCCGGAATGAACCGGGATCCACCAGTCGGCGTAACGCGCTACTTCGCTGAAATCTGGCGACAGCACGACCAGCTTCGATCCGTTATTGCGCGCCTCGGCGACGAAATGCACGTCGGGAGTGCGGGTCATATTGAGGTTGCTGCCGGTGGTTACGATGTACTTGCTGTTGTACCAGTCGGCGCTCTCGGCGACGTCGGTCTTTTCTCCCCACGTCTCCGGCGATGCCGGAGGAAAGTCCGCATAGAGGTCATAGAAACTCAGCAGAGGAGCCCCGAACAACTGAAGAAAGCGGGAGCCCGCCGCATAGCTGAGCATCGACATAGCGGGTATCGGAGAAAAGCCGGCCACCCGATCCGGCCCGTATTTTTTCGCGGTGTACAGCAGCGAGGCGGCCACGATCTCCAGCGACTCATCCCAACTTGATCTCCGGAAGCCGCCCCTGCCTCTGGCTGCCTGATATTGCCGGCGGGCCGCCGCATTGTCCATAATCTCCGCCCAAGCCTCCACTGGATCCCTATGACGGGACCGAGCTTCTCGCCACGCATCCAGCAGCACTCCCCGGACGTATGGATACTTAATCCGAAGGGGGCTGTAGACGTACCAGGAGAAAACAATGCCACGTGGGCAGCCGCGCGGCTCGTATCCCGGCAAACCAGCTTCGAGCATGGGGTAATCGGTAGCCTGCATCTCCCAGGTGACGATGCCGTCTTTGACGTAGATCATCCAGGAGCAACTGCCGGTACAGTTGACGCCGTGCGTGCTGCGAACGACACGGTCGTGCTGCCAGCGGTTCCGATAGAACTCTTCCCACGTGCGCGCGTTCGGATCGATGAGGTCCCGTATCCAGCTCATGAGTTGGCCCCCGTGCGAACTCGTGTTCTTTCGAGGAGCGCCCTCCGGACCGATCGAACCCGGTGCCGCCCCGCAACTCCAGTTATCACGATGAGGATGAAGAAACCGGCAAGCGAAATCGCCATGATGGCCGGAGTGGGTGTTCCGGGCTGTTGCCAATCAACGCTTTGAAAAAGCGCCGCCAAGTCCCGCCGTTCGTTCAATGTCAGCGGACGGTAACGGAACAAAGGGGTCATCGCCGGGAAAAAGAGCGTTTCCAGCGCTGAGTCCAAGCCTTCCGGACCCATCTTGGAATAAGCTCTGGTAAGGTCTGGCCCCATGGTGCCGCCTGCGGGAAACGCCAGGCCCGCCACGCTGTGACACGCCGAGCAGGCGGGGCCACCATTCTGCAGGCGGACGGTGCCGAGAAACAGCGCTCGACCGGCGGCCGCCGAGTCCGGTTCGGATCCTACAGATGCACTTGGTTGCGCCATCAACGGCACTCTCAGCAGGAGGGCGAGGGCAAAAGCCAGTGCAGCCGATCGTGCGCCGTTTTGATTCGGGCAAATCCCTATCACGACGAGCTCTCCAAGACACTTGCACGTGGAAAGAGGATGTGATCTTCCAGATGGACATGGAGCCGCAGGTCCGACTCCAGAATCTGAAGCCTCTCAAAAAGCGAACGAAATACATTAGCGGTTTCCGCCGGACCAGTGTAATTGCCCGTCAATACCAGCATCTTTTGCATCTGCCGCCGTTCCGCATCATGGTCCTCTTCCATGATGCCGATGGGGTTGGCTAAGGGACCAAACGGAAAACGGGGCAGTTCGGCGCCGGATTTCGAGGCTGTTTCGAGTTGCCGGATCAGTGGAAAGAGAACCTCCTCCTCTCTCCTCAAGTGGTTTTCCAATTCGCGCTTGAAGAAGCGGAATACCTTTTCCAGCGGCGCCACCGTATTGGCGTCTGCCCGGCCACCAGTCTCGCGCACACGCGAGACGAACCTCTCCATCAGAGGCAACTCCTTCCGGAGGTAGGCGTGATGGCGAGAGACAATGTGCTGCATGAGAGCATCCAGGCCGGCAGTGTTCCACTCGATCTGCTCTGCTTTGACCTCTGTGAGTGCCAGCTGCATCTCAGACAGT
>DATAIE010000605.1:0-2294 GCA_036262875.1 Verrucomicrobiales bacterium | reverse complement strand
CTATGCCCTCAGCCTCCTTGTGGAGGCGGAATCCAATCCCAAAGCCGCCGCCCAGATCACCTCCATGGACGGGGAGCTGGACCGCATCGAACGGATCGTGCGGGACTTCCTGCGCTACGCCCGGCCTTCCGATCCCAAACTGGCAGCGTGTTCCGTCGCGGAGGTCGCGGAGTCGTTTCACCGCGACTTCTGCGGGGAGATGGCCGCGCGCGGAGTGTCCTTTCAGGTGCATGTGGAAAACAACACGATCTTTCAGGCCGACCCCCAGCAGGTGCGCCAGGTCCTTTTGAATCTCACCCGCAACGCCGCCGATGCCTGCCTGGGCCAAGAGAATGCGCGGGTGAGCCTGCACGCCTCCGTGGTTCCCGGACGGGTCATCTTCGCCGTTTCGGACAATGGCGGCGGGCTGTCCGAAGAGGCGAGCGGCAATCTGTTCGTCCCCTTTGCCACTTCCAAGCGCGGCGGCACGGGTCTGGGACTCGCCGTCTCGCGCGCCATTGCGCGAAAGCACGGGGGCGATCTCGTTCTCGCCGCCACGGGAGAGGGCATCACCCGTTTTGAACTCCACCTTCCTGCCTGACATTTTCGTATGTCCGAATCCCCCGGTATTCTGCTCATCGACGATGACGACGATTTCGCCTCATCGCTCACCGCCGTGCTGGAGGCTCACGGCTACGAGGTAACACACGCCACGGACGGCGTCGAGGGCACCCGTCTGGCGGAAGAGCAGCCTTTTGATCTTATCCTGACCGATTTCCGGATGCCCCGCATGGGCGGCATGCAGGTGCTGCAAAACATCCGCGCCGCACGCCCGCAAACGCCCATCATTTTGATGACGGCGTTCAGCACCACGGACCGCGCCATCGAGGCAACCAAAGCCGGGGCTTTCGACTATCTGATGAAGCCCTTCGATCCGCCGGAACTGCTGGCGACGATCAACCGGGCGCTGTCCGCCGCGAGCGCCGCGGCCCGGCTGGTGACGGTGAACGAAGCCGCCGCCGGCAAGGATGCGCTCGTGGGGCACAGCCGCATGATGCGGGAGATCTTCAAGGAAATCGGACGGCTTGCCGCAACGCCCGTGCCGGTCCTGATTCTCGGCGAAACCGGCACCGGGAAGGAATTGATTGCGCGCGCGCTGCATCAGCACAGCAATCGCGCGGCGGAGCCGTTCGTCGCCGTGAACTGCGCCGCCATTCCGGAGAATCTGATCGAGAGCGAACTCTTTGGCCACGAGAAGGGAGCGTTCACCCACGCACTGGCGCGGCGCATCGGGCGGTTTGAGCACGCTCAGGGAGGCACGCTGTTTCTTGATGAAATCGGCGATCTCCCGCTCTCCACCCAGGTGAAGCTGCTGCGGGTGTTGCAGGAAAAACGGGTCTCCCGTGTCGGGGGCACGGAGGAAGTGGCGCTGGACGTGCGCATTACCGCGGCCACGCACCGCGACCTGGGATCGATGCTCCAGGCGGGCACGTTCCGGGAGGATCTCTATTACCGCCTCAACGCGGCCGTGCTGCACCTGCCGCCTTTGAGAGAACGTCCGGATGATATCGCACCGCTCGTCCGTTACTTCATGACGCGCAGCGCCAAGGAACTCGGCATTGCCGAGCCGCCGGTGGAGGCCGCGGCCCTCACCGTGCTGGAGCACTTCCGGTGGCCCGGGAATGTCCGCCAGTTGGAGAACGCGGTGCGGCGCCTCCTTATCGACGCCCGCGGACTCGCCGTGACGGCAGAGCAGGCAAAACAGGCGCTGGAGTCCACCCCTGCCTCCACCACCACCTCCAGTCAGCCTGCACTCGCCACCCTCATCTACCGCCGTCTTGCGGAAGCCCGCTCCGGCACGCTCACCGGCGGAGCGCTCCCCGCCCTCGTCGACGATCTGGAGCGGGAGCTTTACACGCACGCCGTCGAACTCGCGGCGGGCAATCAAAGCCAGATCGCCGAATGGCTGGGCGTCTCCCGCGTCACGGTGCGCGAGAAGCTCGACCGCTTTCAACTGCTGCCCAAACGCGCGCGCAAAGAATGAACGGGATACGCAAAAAATGGCGGGCGCATCCGCAGCACATCCTGATTGATCTCTTCACCCAAAACCACCCACTGCCATGAACCTGCGACTGCTCTGCCCCGTTCTCCTTCTTGGAACCGCCTTCACGGTGGCCCTCCACACCACCACCTCCACCACAGCCGCGGAGCCCGCCGCCACGGCTGCCAAAAAGAAGATCCTCTTCTTCTCCAAGTCCAGCGGCTTCGAGCACTCTGTCATTTCATGGAAGAACGGCCAGCCCTCCTGGGCGGAA
>DATAIE010000604.1:0-1520 GCA_036262875.1 Verrucomicrobiales bacterium | reverse complement strand
GGGCCAGAAGGAGCAGGAAGAGCCGCCCACGGTGGTGAGTAACGGGGAAAATATTGTAGGCAATCCCGCCCACGCCGGGGACGAGCCCTACATGCTCGCGAGGAATCTGCCGGGCGTGGCCGTGGTGGTGGACAAGGACCGGGTAAAAGCCGGCCGGTGGGCGGTGAGGGATTTCAACTGCGACACCCTCATTCTCGATGACGGCCTCCAGTATCTGAAACTGCGCCGCAAGCTGGACATCGTGCTCGTGGACCGCACCGCGCCCTTTGGGAACGAATACATGCTTCCCCGGGGGACGCTCCGCGAGCCTCCACGCAATCTGCGCCGCGCCAGTCACATCTTCCTGACGAAGTGTGACGGCAGCGACAATTCGGAAATCATCGCGCGCATCCGCGGCTACAACCGCACCGCCAACGTCATCGAGTGCCGGCACCGGCCGGTGTATTTGCAGAACCTCCTCGACCCGGATGACCGTCAGCCGCTCGAATACGTGAAGGGCCGGAAGGTGGGCACCATCAGCGGCATTGCCGTGCCGGAGGGGTTTGAGGGAATCCTGACCCGCCTGGGAGGGGAACTGGTCCTCACCCGCCGCTATACGGATCATCATCGCTACAACGAGGATGAAATCAACGAGTGTATCCTGCACGCGGATGATATGTTTGCGGATTGCGTGATCACCACGGAGAAGGACAGCGTGCGGTTTCCGGAGCTCACGAAGACCCTCCTGCCGGTGTATTTCCTGCGCGTGGAGATCGAAATTCTGTCCGGGCAAAACGAATTCGAGGAATGTGTGGAGCGCATTTGTCGGCCCCTCGGGCCGGTGCCGGCGATGAAGATTCTGTAATGGAGGGGACGAGAACCCTGGTTCCATAAAGATCATACAAGGCTGGCATTGACATTTAACTCAACTTGACGGAAACGGCACCTCCACCCTCACTGGCCCATGCACCGGCTTCTTCAGATCTCTTTCCGCTGGTCGCGGCGCGCCGCATGGGTGGGCGCGATACTGGTGCTTTTGGTGGTCGGGTTGAATCTCTGGATGACGTTGCGGGCCGGCAGCCGGATCGAAACCGACGCGGCAAAAGTGCCGGAAACGGATGTCGCTCTGGTGCTGGGAACGGGAAAGATCATCGGCGGCGGGGTGAACGTGCATTTCACTGTCCGCATGGATTCCGCGGCTGCACTCTACAAGGCCGGCCGGGTGAAGCATTTCCTGCTCAGCGGGGACAACAGCCGCGCAGGCTACAATGAACCGGAGGACATGAAAGCCGCGCTCGTGGAGCGGGGCGTCCCGGCGGGTGCCATGACCTGTGACTATGCCGGATTCCGAACACTCGATTCCGTGATTCGTGCGAAGGAGATTTTTGGCATCACCCGCTGCATCGTTATCTCTGACGACTTCCATCTCGCCCGCGCCCTCTGGCTGGCGGACCGCAATGGCATCAGCGCCACCGCCTTTTATGCGGAGGCCGTTTCGTGGGAAAACTCATGGAGACCGCGCTGCCGCGAATGGCTGGCCC
>DATAIE010000603.1:0-12680 GCA_036262875.1 Verrucomicrobiales bacterium | reverse complement strand
ATCTACGAAGCCACCATGCATAGGGGCGCAAAGGTTTTAGAATGCCCCTTCCTTTTGGGATGCCGGGCAGGAATTCCCTCCTTTGGGCTCTCTTCAGAGCTGCTCCAAAAAGGCCTTCCCTGCGGGGACGGGGATTTTCTTGAAACGCTGGGTGATGTCGATGAGCGACTGCTCCACGCCCATGCGCTCAAGGCTGGAGGCTCCGACGAAGCCCACACAGCCGGTGCGTTCATTCACCTGAGCCGCGTCCTCCGGCGTGCAGATGGGGCCGCCGTGGCTGAGGAAGATAATGTCCTTCCTCCCGCTGGAGTTGGCTCCCGCGATGATAGCGTTCGTGCGCTCCACGGCTTCGTCCATGGAAACCACCGCGCCGGTGACACCGATGGAACCGCCGACGGTAGTGCCCACGTGAGCGATGATGGCATCGGCACCGGCTTCGGCCATGGCTTTGGCTTCATCTGCGGCGCCGACATAAACAACGCTGAAGAGGTCCATGCGGCGGGCCAGTTTCACCATGTCGTATTCTTTCTGCACACTCATCCCGGTCTCCTCCAGCACTCCGCGGAAGTGACCGTCCACGATGGTGTGGGTGGGGAAATTGTTTACTCCGCTGAAGCCCATGTCCTTGATCTGCAGCAGCCAGTGCCACATGCGGCGGCGCGGATCGGTGGCATGGACACCGCAGATGACCGGGCATTCCTCCACCACAGGCAGCACCTCGTATTCACCGATCTCCATCGCGATGGCGTTGGCGTCGCCATAGGCCATCATGCCCGCGGTGGACCCGTGTCCCATCATGCGGAAGCGGCCGCTGTTGTAAATGATGATCAAGTCCGCGCCGCCCTTTTCGATGAACTTGGCACTGATCCCGGTTCCGGCCCCGGCAGCGATGATGGGATCGCCCTTTTTGAGCGTGGCGCGCAGGCGTTCGACAACTTCGAGGCGGGTATAAGGATTTCCTTTTCCGGTCCAGGGATTAGGCATGGCGATGGGTAGTGGTGTATGGGTTGCTTGAAATGAAACGGAGGCTCACGCGACCGGAGGATAATCGATGGGAGTAAAATGGCTGACCCACGGTTCCTCTTTGAAACAGTCGATCACCATCGGTTCGCTTCCCCGGATGTTGTTGAGCACGGCCAGAAACTTGAGCGTGTCCGGTCCGGGGTTGAAGGTCATGTGCGGCATCCCGGCGGGAATGAGAGCCATTTCCCCGGCTTTCAAAACACGCTTTTCCTCTCCCACCCATTGCTCGGCCTGCCCTTCGAGCACGTAGATGATCTCCTCGCGGCCCGGATGATAATGGAACAGATGCGCCTCTCCGGGAGGAAAGGTGGCGCGGCAAAGATAAAGTTCTTCGGATCCGGCGTTGGCAGGGGTGACAAACTCCTCCACGTGACACCATGGGAGATCAATATGTTTGGCGTCTGGGGCAGTGAGGTGGGTTTTGAGACCGGGCATGGGATGGACGGGACGGTAGCGGTGTCGAGAGAAGCCCTTTCCCGGGGGATTGTCCAGCGCCAGGAAGATGGAAAATCGAGCAGACGCTTTTATGGAATCGGTGCGTATCTCCTGATATGAAAATTGGGATAACCGGAGCAACCGGATTTGTAGGGACCCATCTGCTGGCGGTGGCGCGGAATGCCGGACATGACGTCATCGGATTCTCCCGGAATCCAAAACCGCGGGCGGGGTTTGTGGAGATGCGCCCGTGGCAGCCGGTGATGCAGGCGGATTTCAGCGGACTGGATGCGATCGTCCACCTTGCGGGAGAGAGCATCCAGGGGCTCTGGACGGGGAAAAAGCGCAAGGCGATCCGGCGAACGCGCGTGGAGGATACGCTGGCCCTGATGGCCGGGCTGAGGAAGCTGGAGGTGCCGCCAAAAGTGCTGGTGAGTGCCGGGGGAACGGCCTGGTACGGAGACGGTGGCGAAGTGGAATTGCCGGAAACCTCGCGGCCCGGCCATGGATTTATTTCCGGAGTCGCCCAGGCATGGGAGGAGGCGGCACTGTCCGGAGCGGATGTGACCCGCACGGTATCCCTGCGCACCGGGCTCGTCCTCGGCAGGGATGGCGGAGCGGCAACGGTCCTGCGGCGCATTTTCCGGTTAGGCCTCGGCGGACGTTTGGGCGGCGGTCGCCAGTGGATGCCGTGGATTCACGTTACCGACCTCTGCAGGCTCTACCTCCACGTGATCGAATCCGGCGCGGTACACGGGCCGGTGAATGCGGTGGCTCCCGGCGCTGTGAGAAGTGCCGAGTTCACGAAAGCAGTGGCCCGTGCTCTGCATCGCCCTGCCTTTCTCCCGGTGCCCGCCTTTGCGCTGAAGATGCTCCCCGGCGGGATGGGCGATGTCTTTCTGCACAGCCAGCGGGTTGTGCCGGCCATCGCTTTGGACTCGGGGTTTTCTTTCCTGTATCCGGACCTGACGGCGGCCGTATGCGATGTGTTTGGCCATGCGGAAAGTTAACGGGACCACGGGACAGCTTTAGGAACTGCCAGGGCAGGACTCGACTTTGACTTGTCGGCGGCGGAGGGAACTGCCACGGTTCCTGCTATGGATTCACGTCGCGATTTTCTCCGGAAAGCCAGCGCGCTCGCCGCAGCGGGCACGCTTCCCGCCTCCATTCAGAGGGCCATGGCCATCGAGCCTGCGCCGGGAAGCACGTTTCTGGATGCGGAACACGTCGTGATTCTGATGCAGGAAAACCGGTCGTTCGATCACTGCTTCGGCGCGCTGCGCGGCGTGCGCGGTTTCAATGATCCGAGAGCGGTCATCCTGCCCGACGGCAATCCGGTATGGCTGCAAACCAATGCGGCGGGAGAAACCTACGCCCCTTTCCGAATGGACATCAAAGGCACCAACGCCACATGGATGGGCTGCCTGCCGCACGACTGGCCGGACCAGTCCCGGGCCCGCAATGAAGGCCGGCACGATGCGTGGCTGGAGAACAAAAAATCGGGACGCAGCGAGTTTGCCCATTTGCCGCTGACGCTGGGGTTTCACAGCCGGGAGGACCTCCCGTTTTATTATGCGCTCGCCGACGCCTTCACCGTTTGTGATCAGGCTTTCTGTTCCAGTCTGACCGGCACGAATCCGAACCGCCTTCACCTCTGGAGCGGGACCATCCGCGCGAAGGCCGATCCGTCCGTCAAAGCAAACGTGCGCAATACGGACGCTGAGAATTATGATGGCGTGACATGGAAGACTTTTCCGGAACGGCTGGAGGAGCAGGGAGTGTCGTGGCGTGTGTATCAAAATGAACTGTATGTTCATACCGGTCTCAAGGGGGAGACGGCCTCGTGGCTGGGAAATTTTGGAGACAATCCGCTGGAGTACTTCACCCAGTACAACGTGAGGCTGGCCCGCCGCCATCGCGAGTGGCTCGCGGCGGCACTGAAGGACGTCACCGCGGCAGTCGACAAACTCAATGCACGCCCCCGCCCGTGGACGCCGGAAATGGAGCAGGAGCTTGCCCTGGCTAACAAATCGCTCGAATGGTACCGCCGGGAGGCCGAACTGCGCTCGGAGGCGAACTACGAAAAGCTAACAGCGAAGGAGAAGGACCTGCACCGGAAGGCTTTCACCACCAACGAGGGCGATCCTCACTACCGCGAACTGGATGAGGTCACCTATTCGGACGGCGGCACGCAACGGACGATGCGCGTTCCGAAGGGCGACGTTCTCCACCAGTTCCGGGCGGACGTGAAGGACGGCAAACTGCCGGTGGTCTCGTGGCTCGTGGCTCCGCAGCTCTTTTCAGATCATCCGGACTCCCCGTGGTACGGCGCATGGTACATCTCCGAAGTGCTCGACATCCTGACGAGTCGTCCGGAATTGTGGGCCAAAACCGTGTTCATCCTGTGTTATGATGAAAACGACGGCTACTTCGATCACATTCCTCCGTTTGTCCCGCCCGATCCCGCCAACCCTGGAACCGGTAAAACCTCTCCCGGGCTGAAGACGGAACTGGAATTCGTGCGCGCGCCCCAGGAGCAGGAGCACCGTGTCAAGTTCCCGCACCTCGCATCGCATACCGGTCCCATCGGACTCGGATACCGGGTGCCGCTGGTGGTGGCGTCTCCCTGGAGCCGGGGAGGCTATGTGTGTTCGCAGGTGTTTGACCACACTTCGATCCTGCAGTTTTTGGAAAAGTTCGTTTCAAACAAATGCGGGAAGCCGGTCCGGGAGACAAACATCACTCCATGGCGTCGTGCGGTGTGTGGAGACCTCACGTCTGTATTCCGCCCCGCGCCGGGGGAGGGGAAGGACGCGCTCGCACGGGTGAGCCGGGCGGACTTCCTGCGGTCGATCCATCAGGCACAGTTCAAGCCGCCGCCGGTTTTTCCGCGCAGGCTCACTCCGGCGGAGATCACGGCGGCGCGTCAGTCTCTGCGCGGACTCGCAGCGATGCCGCAGCAGGAGAGCGGCGCACGTCCCGCCTGCCCGCTGCCATACGAGTTGTCGGTGCACGGGAGTCTCTCTGAGGACCGGCGGTCTTTTGGCATCAGCTTTGCCGCGGGCCGGGGCCTGTTTGGTGCGCGCGCCGCCGGTGCGCCGTTCCACGTCTATGCTCCGGGGCCGCACCGGGCGGTGGATTCCGCGGAAATGACCCGGGGCCGGGCATGGTCCTTTGCCGCGGCACCAGGGGAAAAGATCCAGTATGCGTGGCCGCTCGCTGCGTTCGCCGGCGGTGCCTATCATTTACGTGTGCATGGACCCAACGGCTATTTCAGGGAATTTACAGGCGATGAAAAAGACCCTGTCATCGGGATCACTCTCGAACCTGCGCGCAACGGAGACGCGCCCACAGGCGATATGACGCTGATTCTCTCGAACCGCAGTGCAACTCCGCTCGCGCTGACAGTGGAGGATCTCGGTTACGGTGCGGAAAAGAAAACCCTGACCGTGCCGCCGGGAGGCTCGTCCGCGACCCGAAAGATTGTCCCTCTGCAAAAGAGCCACGGCTGGTATGATGTCCGGTTCACGGTGGAGGGGGCACCCGCTTTCTCACAGCGGTTTGCGGGACGGTTGGAAACCGGACGTGAGAGCCGCAGCGACCCTCTCCTAAGCGGCACGACGGGTTGAGTTACGCGCTCGCTTCTACGGTGATGCGCGCGATGTCATTTTTTCCCGACTTCGGAAACGGGCGCGGCATGGGCTGTGCCTGGCCATTGGCGTCGATCGTCCGGCAGCGAATCTCCAGTTTGCCCTCCGGTAGCCCGGGCAGGCTGGCGGTCCAGCGGCAAAGCGTGTTGCGCAGCGGCCAAGTGACAGGGCGCCGCGTCTTCGGATCGAATTGAGCAGGATGCAGGCGGGCGTCCTCCAGCCCTTTGAAATCTCCGGCATCGAATGGGAGGATGCGCGCGTCCTGCCAGGGGGCTGAATTGAAATGAGGATCATTTGCCGGCAGCGGCTCGCCCTCTTTGCACAGCCAGAACTGCACTTTCGCCAGGCCGGATACACCCGCCTGGGCGCTGCCGTGAATCGTGAGCGGTTCTCCGGCTTTGATTTTGTCCGGCACGTTGCCAAAGCGGGCAAACGTCTTGAGCCAACTGTTGATGTCGTTGTTCCCCTCCGCGTAGGTGTCGTCGGACTGGTGACCGTTCGTGAAGACGATCCGCTGCAGCCACTTCACGGATTTGAATCCATAGGCCTCCGGCACGATCATTCGCACCGGCCCGCCGCGTTCGCCGGTGAGCCACTCGCCGTTGAGCTTGTAACAGAGCATCACGGGAAGCTCTCCCGGCGGATCTTCGAATACCCTGTTCATTGGCAGGTAGCATTTGAAGATCTGCTTTGGGTCTTCGTTGTGATGTCCGTAGTAATAGACATGCCGGAGATTCTCCACGGGACCGGCCATCCACAACACATCCCTCAACGGCACGCCCTCCCACAATCCCTGCCCGAGCGGGTCCGCAAGATTGTTGCAGGTGATGACCTTCAAATACGTGGTCGCTTTGGTGGCGGCCAGTTTCATCAGGGCTTCGAAGGTCAGCGCGGTGCCCGCGGACTTGAGGAGTGGACGCTCGATCTTCGCGTTGCTGTCAGGGTCGGCGATGACCTCCAGTTGCCATGTTTCGCGTTCCATCCCGATCTCCCTGCGCTTCTCCGGCGGCAGCTTGTAGGGCAGGGGATTTCCCCGTTCGACGTTGTAGAAGTCCCCGGATTTTGTCAGGCAGCACGGCGGCGCTTCCTCACCGGCGCTTGAGAGCAGCGGTGCAGCCCCCGCGACGGCGGTGCTGATGCGCAGGAAATCGCGGCGGGTGTAAGGATTCATTTTTTGAATAACCGGGGAGCAAACTCGTTCAAGCTGCGCCGCCACGTCTGCCATTCATGATCGGTACCGGAGGAGGAATAGAACCCGTTCTTAATACCGGCCGCTGTCAGCGCTTCATGTATGGCCTTCGTCGTTTTATCGATCTCCGCCTCCGCGGTGCCGGAGCTGAACCAGAGGAGCTTGACCTTTGCATTGAATGCGGGCGCATCATCGAAGACGCCGCCGAAGGATGTTTTCACGTCGAATCCCTTTCGCGGCGGGCCGCTCATTGCTCCGATCCACTTGAACAATTCCGGATGCTTCAGCGTGATGCCGAGCGTCTGCATACTGCCCATGGAAAGTCCGGCCATGGCCCGGTGGTCTGCATCCGCCATGGTGCGGTAGCGCCCGTCGATGAGCGGGATCAATTCGGTGGTCATGACATCTTCAAACGCGCTGTTAGGCCCCGGCGGCTTGCCGTCCGGACCGTTCCCCGGACGCACGGCATAGCCGTTATCCGCCACGAGGATCATGGGCTCCGCCTTTCCGGCGGCGATGAGATTGTCGAGAATGAAATTCGCGCGGCCCTGTTCGAACCAGCCTCGCTCGTTCTCACCGGCTCCGTGCTGAATGTAAAGGACCGGGTAGCGGACCTGCGGCTGCCGGTCATATCCGGGGGGCGTGTAAACGTGTGCCCGCCGCAGCCGTCCGGTGATTTTGGAATCGTACCAGCAAACCCGCACCTCACCGCGCGGCGTTCCTTCCTTTGCGGCATAAAAGTCGCCCTCGGTTCCTTTCTCCGGAACTTCGATGCCGCTCCCGTCGCGACCCCAGCCATAATACATGCGGCTTGTAATGTCGTTCACGATCACTCCGTCCACTACGAACCAGTAGTAGTGGAATCCCGGCACCGCGGACTGGGTGATGCCTGTCCAGGTTCCATCCGCGCCCCGGGTCAATTCGAGAGGATCTTTTACGAGACCCGTGCCGCCGCGCACCTCGACCTTCTTTGCTTCCGGTGCTTTGAGGCGAAACGTCACGCGGAGATCCTTGTCGATGCGTGGATCGGACTCGCCGCCAGCTGTTTCCGCGCGGACGCTGGAGAAACCTCCGAGACCGGAAAGCAGCATTAGGCCGCGGGTAAGTGAAAGAAAAGAAATCGCGGTTTTCATGCAGGATGACTGTTACCGGAACGCGGAGGCGGCATTCGTCCACGTACCATTTGCGGGAATCCGGAGCCCGGGGAAGTCATGCTTTATGAAAGCCCTGTTCATCCACGCTCATTTCGACGACTACGAGTTCACCGCCTCCGGCACCTTCGAACTCTGGCGCCGCCTCTACGGCGAGTCGTTCGAGGCCAAAGTCCTCGTCTGCACTGACGGCAAGGCGGGCCACCAGTTTCGCACCCGCGAAGAAACGGGCCGCATTCGCCTGGAGGAGCAGGCGGCTTCCGCGAAGATCGGCGGATACGGATTCGAACTGCTGCGCCTTCCCAACGGCGAGGCACCGCGCGAAGCCTGCCTGCAAGTCTCCACCCCGCTCCTCGCCGCCCTGTGGAAGGCGATTCGCGACTTTGAGCCGGACTATCTTTTTTGCCCTCCGCTGGCCGGCGATCCGCTGGCCGGGATTCACAATGATCACGAGACCATCGCGGAGGCCGTGCGCCGCGTGGCCTATATGATCAACGTGCCGCACGCCTTCACGCCGGAATATCCGGCGGATGAAACACACTCCCGACCCTGCCGGGTGCCGGTGATCATCAATGTGTACGATGGCTACATGTTTGGCGCAAACTCCTATGACCTCGCCATCGATGTGGAGGACGCCTTTCCGGCGATCTGTGAAATGTCATGGTGTCACCAGTCACAGATTGTCGAATGGCTGCCGTGGGTGGGCCGGCACAACATGCTCCCGCCCGCCTCTCTGGAGGAGTGGACGAAAACCCTGCGTGCCCGCTTTGACCGCAAGAACCGGGAACTCGGAATCACTGCCTCTCACGCCGTGGAGGTCTTTCGTATCACCGCGTGGGGAGCCGTTCCGGCGCTGGCGCAACTAACGCGTGATTTTCCGCCGCTGTTGAAAGAAGCCTCTGCGCTCGAAGCTCTCGAGGCCCGCCTGCGGCTTTGGAGCCGGGAGTGAAACGAGCCCTCACTTCGCCGTCAGCCAGGCAATGAGGTCCGCCATTTCCTGATGCGACATGCCGGTCTCCAGTCCGGCAGGCATCAGAGACAGCCCGGTGCTCTTCATTTCCGCAATGGTTTTCCGGGCGATGAGCCGCGTGGTGCCGTCCGTGAGTTTGAAGGAGACGCTGTTTCCGGTTTCAGAGGTTACCAGTCCGTAGAGTTCGCTGCCGTCCTTCAGTCTGCATTGCATCGCAAAAAATCCCGGCTGCACGTCCAGGCTGGGGTCGATGATGTTTGTCAGGATTTTTTCCGGAGGATGGTTCACGATGGATTTCAGATCCGGCCCGATTTCGACGCCAATGCCGTCCATCCGGTGGCAGGCGATGCAGCGGGCGGTGAAGACGGCCTTTCCGCGGGTGGCGTTCCCTTCGAGCTTCAGTGCCGGTCGAAATTGTTCGATCACTTCTGCGCGGGTGCTGTCGGCTTTGATGATTGCAGCCGCTGCCTCCCGTACGCGCTGGGAACTGTGGTGCAATACCCGTGCCCGCTGGACTGCGTCGAGAGTCACAGGTCCTCCGCGTTTGAAATGATTGAGAAGATCCATCGTCCAGGATTCACGCGACAGAAGTGCGTCGTCGGCAGCGAATTGCACGGCGGGCACCAGCGACCCGTGACAGGAGAGCAGGACCTTCGGCACCGACTCATCACCGGTGGCCGCCAGCGTCCGCACCCCGGGCAACTGCATGGCATTCCCGGGGCGTATCCATTCCGAAAGGAGAGCGATGGCTGCTTTTCGTTCGGAGGGCTCGTGGCACAGGAGGCCGGCAGCCGCCGCGCGGAGATCGCCCGGCAGGGCAGGGTCGGCGGCGGCGGTCTTTGCAAAGGAAATCATTCCCGCGGCGAGTTTCAGAACTTCTGTCAGTGCGTCCTGTTTTCCTGACAGCGATTCCCGTGTGACCTTCTTCGCCGCGAGTGCCTCAAGGAGCTTTGCGAAGGCACCGAACTGCTCCGCACGGTAGCGTCCGCTCTCCGCGGTCAGCGAAGGGCGCAGCATTGCCGCCAGTGAATCCCGGTCGTCGAGCGCCAGCGCGAGGGCCGTCAGTTCATTCGCATAGTTTGCCAGAGCCGTTCCTCCTGCCGTTGCGATTCCCTCGCAAAGTGCCCGGCAGTGCGGGACGGCGCTGCTAAGAATAGCGGCGCGCAGAAAGCCATCCTCCGGATCATTCACCGCCAGTTTGGCGAGTGCTTTGCCCGCCGTGGGTTCCGTCCACGCACCGAGACTGAAGGCAAGCTGCAGCCGGACTTTGGCGGAAGGATCGGTTACCAGTTCCTCCGCCGCGCCTGTCACGGCGGGATTGAAAATGCGCTCCGCCATTCGCAGGGAATTTTCCCGCACCGCCGGGTCTTTGTCCGTCAATCCTGCATGCACCAGCACGGGTGGCAGGGCATCGATGCCGTCCAGCACACAAAGGCCATGCAGCCGGGCGAGCGGGTTGGTGCTGTTCAGCACGCGATCGAAGTCGTCCGTAAATGTCAGCTTCTCTGCGGAGGGCCGTCCGCCCAGATTCCAAACCAGCATCATATGCGCCTTGTCGCGCTGCCATTCGTTAGGCGAGTCGAGCGCTGCGATCAATTCGTGTGGACTCATCCGGTCAAGGCGTGCCGGCTTCCGCGGGTTTTTCGTTTTTGAAAACACGCGATAGATGCGTCCCTTGTCCTCACCGAGCCGGTAGAGCGGCAGCAGCTCCGCGCGCCCGTTGGGCGGCAGCCAGTCCGGGTGTTCGATCATGCAGCGATACATGTCCACCACCCACAGTGCGCCGTCCGGGCCGGTGCGTGTCATTACCGGCCGGCACCAGCGGTCTTCGCTGGCGAAGAAGTCATGCTTGTCCTCTCCTGCGGCCCGGCGGGCAGTGAAGCTGACGCCGTCATCCGTCAGGATATTGTGCTGCACCAGATTATGAAACGGCTCGCAGGTGAAGGCGTGGAGTTCGTTTTCCGTCCGCGGAAACAGCAGATCGTCACGGTAGATCATTCCGCTGCACGCGGACGTGAAGTGCCCTGCATTGTCGAAAGAATGAAATCGCTTTTCCGGCGGGCTCACGGGATACACCGGAGCGTTAAGGGGCGTCACCAACAGCCGCGTAGGATCGGGCGCCGGCACGTGCGGGTTGCGTTTCAGATAGTGATCCGGCAACACGTACTGCCAGAGTGCACGGGAATTTTGGGTTCCGAACCAGTGCCCCGCGTCATCCCGGTTCCTTCCAAACTGCGACGGCCCGCTTTGCGGCTCCAGTTCTCCCGTGTCCGGGCGGAAACGAAAATCCCGGCTGCCCACGGCGATGTCCGCACCCTTCCGGTGCGAGCGCAGCTTCGTATTCACGCCGTAGTCGCCATGATGTCCGCCTGCGGCGCAATACACCCAGTTGTCCAGTCCCCACCGCAGACCGTTGGCGCGCAGTTGCTGGTTCCCCTGCTGCAGTCCGCTCACCAGCACTTCGCGCGAGTCGGCTTTTCCGTCACTGTCTGTATCACGGAGAAATACAATATCCGGTGCCGCCGTGACGATCACGCCGTCCCGCCACGTCAGGAGTCCGGTGGGAAAATTGAGTCCTTCTGCAAACAGCGTGGACTTCTCATATGTTCCGTCGCCATCCGCGTCTTCGAGCACCCGCACCCGGCCTCCCGGCTTGCCTTTGCCGTCCATCCCGAGCGGATAGTCCGCCATCTCCACCACCCACAGCCTTCCGGCGGAATCCCAGTCGATGGCGATGGGATCCATTGTCTGAGGCTCGTGCGCGGCGAGTTCCACCTTGAACCCCTCCGGCACGTGAACCTTCTTCAGGGATTCCTCCGGCGGCAGCGCGGGAAATTCCGGAGCTTTCACGGTCGCCGCCGGCGGTGTCAGACCGGAGGCTTGATAATGGGCACTGATCTCCTGTGACGTCAGAGCCCGCGAATAAATGGCCACTTCATCCAGCTTGCCCTCCCAGTTGAACAGGTTGTCATTCCGCCCACCAAGGAACACCGTGGATTCGTTTTCAGGGATCGTGAGCGGCAGGTCACCTTCAATTTCCGGTGCCGGCCTGCCGTCCAGATGCACCCGCACCCGGGTGCCCTCGCGCACAAAGACGACGTGATGCCACGCCTTCACTGCCAGCACGGTTTTGCCGGTCAGCAACTGATCGGCCCGGTTTCCGTTGAAAAGAATGAGCCGCCCGGCGTCCCCTGGGTGATAGGTGCCGCCGATGCCGAGATGATCGCCGTTCGCCTCTTCGTTACCGTCCCTGCCGCGCGAAAAAGCATATCCTGTTACTGCGCGGGCATCAAACGGAAGGCCGTTCCACAGCCACATCTCCACACTGTATGTTCTGCCAGGCGGAACGCTGGACTTCAAGCGTCCACCCGCAAAATGGAAGGCCCGGCTCGCGGGTGTGCTCCGCACCACTTCGCCCATCCCCGGCAGGTAGACGGCCACGCCGGGCTCGAGGACCGATGCCTGATTTCCTGCGGAGTCCTGGATGCGGGTCGCCTCCATTTCCTCCATCCGCCAAAATGCCTGCGGTTTGGATTCGGAGACTGCCGTGGAATAGCGGGTGGGTTTCACATCCTGCGTCCGCCGGGGTTTTCCTGACACTTTCTCCAGCAGCGCCGTGACCTCCGCCACGATCTTCGGTTCCGCCTGCACCTCCAGCCCGGCGGTGCGTGCCGGCCAGGTGGTGTAGCCGCCGAGCGCGTGCTGCTCCGGGGGCGGGATGTAGCCCTCCGCTCCGTTGGCCAGTTCCACATTCATGGTCAGGGGAAAAGGACTGAACGTTTTCAACTTCAATCCGGTCAGGCAAAACACTTCGTTTGGCAGCGCGGTGAGCCCCATGTCTCCCACCCGGAGTGCCTGGAGTTTCAATTCCGTCTTCTGCCGCTCGTGCAGTTGGATCGCCTCCAGTGCATACACTTCCGGGATCGATTTCGGCAACTGGTCTCCCAGCTTCGCTGCCGTCTCGCGAGCGGCGGCCAGTCCCGTTTCATTGGGAACGCGGTAGTTCAGGGCCAGTGTTGATTCCGCCATGGCCAGAGGCACATCGGTTTTCCATTCGATCTTTCGGTAGGCCGCGGCCACGCGCTCTGCGATCTGCTTTGCAAAAGCATCATAACCGATGTCCTTTGGCGCCGGCCCGCTGTAGTCCATTTTTGCCAGGTCCCCGCTGGTTCCCTGGGACATCATTCCCACAAAGCCGTCGCCCGCCCCGATCATTGGTCCGATGTGCGCCGCGAAGCGTCCGAAATAATCCGCGGAGAGCG
>DATAIE010000602.1:0-3569 GCA_036262875.1 Verrucomicrobiales bacterium | reverse complement strand
ACTGACAATACTGACACAGGCCCCCAAAACGACCCTGTGTCAGTTTTGTCAGTGCCTCCCTGGCGCGTTTCGAGGGTTTTTTCCCTCTTCACCCCCGCACCTGACCGCTGCCGCGGACGGTGTATTTGTAGCTGGTGAGTTCCGGCAGGGCCATGGGGCCGCGGGCGTGGAGTTTGTCTGTGCTGATGCCGATCTCGCAGCCGAATCCGAATTCGCCGCCGTCGTTGAAGCGGGTGCTGGCGTTCCAGAGGACCACGGCGCTGTCCACGGCATTGAGAAACGCGGCGGCGGTTTCCGCGTCCTCCGTCACGATACAATCGCTGTGGCGTGATCCGCATTCCGCGATGTGGCGCAGGGCTTCCACCATGCCACTCACGCTTCTCATGGACAGGATGAGGTCCAGGTGCTCCGTGTGCCAGTCGTCCTCCGTGGCGGGTTTCACGGTGTCGGGATGAAGCTGCCGCAGCCTGGCATCGCCGCGAATCTCCACGCCCTTTTCCCTCAGCACCGGAATGGCCCGCGCATAAAATGCCTGTGCCACCGCCTCATGCACGAGGACGGTCTCCACGGCATTGCAGGCGCTGGGTTTCAGCACTTTGGCATCCACGAGGATGCGCACCGCCATGTCGAGGTCCGCCGCCTGGTCCACGTAGAGGTGGCAGATGCCGTCGTAATGCTTGATGACCGGCATGCGCGCGAGCCGCACCACGGTCTCAATGAGCCCCTTGCCGCCGCGCGGGATGATGAGGTCCAGGCAATCGTTCATTTCCGCCATGTGCTGCACGCTCTCGCGGTCGGTGAAGGGAATCAGTTGGATGCTGTCCGGGGGCAGACCGCCCGCCCCGCCCGCCGACTGGAGCACCGCGGCGATGGCCATGTTGCTGTGAAAAGCTTCGCTGCCCCCGCGGAGGAGCGTGGCATTGCCGCTCTTGAGGCACAGCACCGCGGCATCGGCGGTGACGTTGGGTCGGCTTTCATAAATGATCCCGATGACGCCGATGGGCACGCGCACTTTGGTAATGTGAATGCCGTTGGGCCGTGTCCATTTCGCGAGGACTTCGCCCACGGGATCGGTGAGAGCGGCCACTTCCCGCACGCCCTGAGCCATGGCGGCGATGCGCTTCGGATTGAGCATGAGCCGGTCGGTCATCGCGGTGCTGAGGCCCTTCGCCTCTGCGGCGGCGAGATCCTTCGCATTGGCCGCCAGCAACGCGGCGCTTTCCCGCTCCAGACCGTCCGCCATCGCGAGGAGGATGGCATTCTTCCGTTCCGCCGGCAGCAAGGCCAGCAGGCGGCTGGCTTCCACCGCCCGCCGTCCCATATCGTGAATGTGTTCGTGCAAAGTCATTTCCTGCAAAAGGGCCGATAGGCCGGTAGTGGCGGCACGGCAAGCAGGCGATCATCATCACACGCGAGGGTTGATTCCGCCCGCTTTCTCACGCATGAACCGGCATGGGAAAAGGACGACTCGAAGCCTTCAGCGATGGCGTGCTGGCCATCATCATCACCATCATGGTGCTCGAACTCAAATTCGAAGACCCCAAGAAGCATGAGCCGAATCTCTCCGCCCTGGCGGGCCTGTGGCCCGTCTTTCTGAGCTACGTGCTCAGCTACATCTACGTCGGCATTTACTGGAACAATCACCATCACCTCATCAAGGCGGCCCAGGGAGTGAACGGCGCCATCATGTGGGCGAATCTGCATCTTCTGTTCTGGCTCTCGCTGGTGCCGTTTTCCACGCACTGGATGGGCGATACGCACTTCGCACCCGCCCCCACGGCCATCTATGGCGTGGTGCTCCTGCTGTGCGGGATCGCCTACACGATCCTGGTCAAGGCCATCAAATGTGAGCGCAAAGAAGGCTCGCTGCTCGCTGCCGCCATAGGCCGCGACCGGAAAGGAAAGCTCTCGCTCCTGATCTACGCCGTCGCCATCGGCGTGGCCTTCGTGCAGCCGTGGATCGCCGGGGCGCTCTATGGGACGGCAGCGCTGATCTGGCTGATTCCGGACCGCCGCATCGCCCGCGCGCTGAAGGAGCAGGGAGAGCCATCGGAGTGAACGCCTGAACAAAGAAGGCTTTACAAACTGCTGACAGAACGCGCCGCGTGTGCGACCATCTTCCGGGAACCAAATATTCCTTATCCTTATGCCCCGTCCCGCCATCATCGCCCTGAGGATTCTCGCCGTCGGTTCGGCGCTTACCATTCTGGCCTGTCAAATTGCCAACCGTCAGAAACAGGCCCAGGACGCGGGGGACCGCTCCGTGCCGGGCAGTGGCGCCTCCGCTGAGAAAAAGGCGATGCGCCCGGAGGACTATTGGGCCGCCAGCAGTAAGTCCGGTCCCATGGTGCGGCCCGACCAGTTGAAGAAGACCCCGGCGGCTCCGGCTCCCGTGCAGACCGCCTCCCCGGCGCCTCCGCCTGAGAACTCCATTCCGATGGGTGAGCCTCTTCCGCCGATGGCCCCCTCCAAAATGCCCACGCACACCCGCGGTTTTGGTTCCAAGTCCGCGCCGCTCGTCACACCGTCCGATCTCCGGCAACTGCAGCAAAGCACTCAGCAGTCACGGCCATGATCTTCACCGACAGTCTTGGTGAACGGGTGCTCGCAGCCGGTCTCAGCCTGCTCGTGCTCTGCTTCATCTTCCGCCCGCTGGAAATGCTGTTCGCCGCAAAACGGCAGGCGCTTTTCCGGCCCGGCTGGTTCACGGACCTGTGCTTTTTCCTCGGGCAGTATCTGCTCTGGACCGGCGGTGTCTTCTGGCTGCTGGGGTATCTCGATCTCTGGCTGGATGGCGTGGTGCCCGGCACGTTCCGGCAGAGTGTCGCCGCCCAGCCGTGGTGGCTCCAGGCCATCGAGGTCATCGTGCTGAGCGATTTCTGCATCTACTGGGGACACCGGCTCCAGCACCGCCTGCCGTTTCTGTGGCGGTTCCATTCCATCCATCACAGCGCTGAGCACCTCGACTGGCTGGCCGCCCACCGGGAGCATCCCATCGATACCGTCTACACAATCACCATCATCAATCTGCCCGCGGTGATCATGGGCTTTCACCTGGAAATCCTCGCCGGATTCCTCGCCTTCCGCGGCCTGTGGGCGATCTACATCCACTCGAATGTGCGCCTGCCCATCGGCCCGCTGCGGGCGCTCATCGGCGCTCCGGAACTGCACCACTGGCACCACGACAAAGCGCGGGATGCCGGGAACTACGCGAACATCTCCCCGCTCATGGATCTGGCCTTTGGCACCTACCGCTGCCCGGATCATGAGCCCGATGCCTTTGGCATTCACGAGCCGATTTCCAAAAACTACTTCGGTCAGTTGCTCCATCCCTTCCTGCCGCGGCGCAGGCTCAAGACGGTGAAGAAACCGGTGCCTGTTCCAGTGGCACCATCGGGAATGGAATCCTGCGCGCCACCGAAGATCTGAAGCCCCTTCTTCCGCGCGCAGCGCTGTGGACTGCGTGCAGCCCAGCTGCCGCTGTGCGGGCCGCAGCCTGCTGCGGCGGGCTTGACCTGCGGTTGTCCTATTCTTCCGGTGTTCTACGCGGGGCTTCACGCCCGGTTTGC
>DATAIE010000601.1:0-11899 GCA_036262875.1 Verrucomicrobiales bacterium | reverse complement strand
AAGAGGTGGCGGAGATGCCCCGGGAGACAGCGGTACCGGAACTCGCCGTTCTGTGCCGCAGCGTCGAGCAGTTGAAGGTCTGTGCCGCAGAGGGAGTGACCATCGCCTACCTCGATCTGGAGGACATCCGCGGCTATGCGGAGGCCGTTGAGTGGGTCAGGGGCGAGTCGGAAATGAATGTATTCCTTGCCACGCCACGCATTCAGAAATCGGGCGAGCAGGGATTTTTCAAACTCATCGAACGGGCTGAGCCGCACGGCGTTCTTGTTAGGAATCTCGGGGCGATTGATCACTTCTGCGCGAGCGGAATGCAGACTGTGGGCGATTTTTCCCTGAACGTGGCCAATCCGCTGACGGCTCACTGGCTGCGGCGCCAGGGGCTTGAACGGCTCACCATTTCCTACGATCTCAACATCGAGCAGGTGCTCGACCTTCTGCAATCCGCCCCTCCGCAGTGGTTCGAACTGACGATCCATCAGCACATGCCGATGTTCCATATGGAGCACTGTGTCTTCGCGGCCTTCATGTCGAGTGGCTCCAGCTTTTTGGACTGCGGCCGCCCGTGCGAAAAACATGTCGTAAAACTGCGCGACCGCGTCGGCATGGAGCATCCGCTGAAAGCCGATGTCGGCTGCCGCAACACGCTTTTCAACGCAGTGCCCCAAACGGGTGCCCGCTATTTTCGGGATCTCCACGAAGCCGGCCTGCGGCGCTACCGTGTGGAACTCATGCAGGAAAATGCGGACGACGTGCGCCGGACGCTGGCCGCCTATCGCCGGCTGCTTTCCGGTGCCACCGCAGGAGAGGACCTCGTGCGCGAATTGAAAGCCCAGTCCCAACTGGGCGTAACGCACGGCACCCTGCAAAGCGTGTAGCCGCACGCTGCCGATCGTCAGATTTCCCCTGGCCGCCGCGCGCGCCTGCCGCTAAGTCGCCGCGTGACCCGCGCCTTCGTGTTAGGAGCAGGGCTTGGCACCCGCCTGCGCCCGCTCACTCTTCAGCTTCCCAAACCCCTGATTCCTGTTCATCAGCGGCCTCTGATGGAATATGCCTTTGCGCATCTCCACGGGGCCGGGGTGCAGGAATTTGTCATCAACACGCACCATCTGCCGGAGGCGTATGGGCAGGCTTTTCCTGGTAACGTTTGGCAGGGATGTCCTCTCACCTTTCGCCACGAGCCGGTCCTGCTGGAGACAGGCGGAGGTCTCGCGAATGTGCAGGACCTCCTGCGGGATTCCGGAACGTTTTTTGTCTATAACGGCGACGTTTTCACCGATCTCCCCCTGGCTCCCGCGATCGAACAGCATCGCGAGGCTGGCAATCTCATCACGCTCATCCTGCGCAGCGGCGGCCAGGTGCGGAATGTGGCCCTCAATATCCCAGACGGACGGGTGATCGATGTCCGCAACGCACGCGGAACGAATCATCCTGACCAGTTTCAATTCACCGGGCTGTGCCTCGTGGAGCCCTCTTTTTTCCAATACCTGCCGGCGCAGAGTATGATTGAAAGTGTCGTGTCCTCCTGGCTGCGCGCCATTGAGGCCGGCGAACGCATCGGCGGCTGCATCATCGATGACGGCCTGTGGCTGGACCTTGGCGACCGGGCCAGCTATCTGGAGGCCCACCGGATGGTTCAGCCCGCGAATGGTCGCAGGCACGCCTCCGCTCACATCGGACCGGATGCGGATGTCGACAACATCAGCAGCGTCGGTGCCGGTTGTATCATTGAAACCGGAGCGGTCGTCCGGCGTTCGGTTTTATGGCCGGGTTCCCGCGTGTGTGCCGGAGCACGACTGGACGATTGTGTCGTCATGTCCGGACACACAGCGGCGGGAGTGCTGAGCGGTGTGGACGTTTAATCCACGGCTCGCTTAGCGCCAGTACCGGTGGCCATTGCGCCAGTAGTGGTGATGGTGGTGATCGTTGTTGTTGGCGATCGCGGCCACCGCGCCCACCGCGGCGAGACCCACGGCGGCAGTCGTAATGTTGTTCGAGTTTTGCTGCTGCCAGCCGGCGTCATTGCGCTGCAGGCGGGCCATTTCACGGTTGTACTCCGAACGGCTGATCTGCCCCATCGAGTATTGCCGGTTTAATTCGCCCATCTCCGCCTGATAAGGAGAAGTACAGGCCGCGAACATTGCCGCAACACAGAGGGCTGCGACAGGACGTACGATTTTTTTCATCATGGATTTTAAGAGGTTGGGTTAGGGAGCCGCTTTTGGGACGGCTCCTTCGCCCATTTATTCACCCGAAATCCGGCAAAGTGCAATGCCATACCTGACGGACCCGGCGGGTCAGTCCGTCACCGCCCCCTGGCTGGCGGTGGTGACCAGTTTTGCATATTTGGCCAGAACTCCGCGGGTATAGCGGGGTTTCGGCTGCTTCCATTTGGCAAGACGGGCTTTGATCTCAGCGGCGGGAATTCCAAGCGTGATACTGCGCTTCACGCTGTCGATGGTGATGGGATCGCCGTTTTTCACGATCGCCAGCGGCCCTCCGGCATAAGCTTCCGGGGTGATGTGACCGACCACAAACCCGTGGCTGCCGCCGCTGAAACGTCCGTCGGTGATCAGAGCCACACTCTTGCCGAGGCCCATGCCCATCACGGCGCTGGTGGGACCGAGCATTTCCCGCATGCCGGGGCCGCCTTTGGGTCCTTCCATGCGGATGACGATGACGTCGCCCGCTTTGATTTTGCCTCCGGTGATGGCCTGCATCGCGCTCTCTTCGCTGTCGTAAACGCGGGCTTTGCCGCTGAAGCTGTTGCCTTCCTTCCCGCTGATCTTGCCCACAGCCCCGCCGGGAGCGAGATTTCCGTAAAGAATGGCAAGGTGACCGTCCTTTTTGATGGGATCGCTGAGAGGACGCACCACCTGCTGTCCGGCGGCGTAGGGCTTCACCTTTGCCAGATTCTCGCGGAGCGTCTTTCCGGTTACCGTCATCACGCTTCCCTCGAGCAAACCGGCCTCCAGCATCATTTTCATCAGCGGCAGCAGTCCGCCGATTCTGACCAGTTCCATCATCACAAACTTGCCGCTCGGCTTCAAATCCGCAAGGACCGGTGTCTTCGCGCCCACTCTGGTGAAATCATCGATACTCAGTTTCACATTGGCGGAATGAGCCATCGCCAGCAGATGGAGCACCGCGTTGGTGCTGCCGCCCAGCGCGGTGACTACCGCAATGGCATTCAAAAAGGACTCCCGGCTGAGAATATCCGACGGACGGATCCCGCGCTTGATGAGGTGCAGCACGGCGGCACCGGCGTCGAAACAATCCATCATTTTTTCGTCACTCACCGCCGCCTGGGCGGAGGAGTTTGGCAGCGAAAGCCCCAGGGCCTCGATGGCGCAGGCCATGGTGTTCGCCGTGTACATTCCGCCGCAACTGCCGGGGCCGGGGATGCTGCACTGCTCAATGTCCGCCAGCTTTTTGTCCGAAATTTTGCCGCTCGCATGCTGCCCGACGGCCTCAAAAACGCTCACGATATCCATGTCCTTCCCGTCGAGACAGCCGGGCTTGATCGTGCCGCCGTAGACGAAAACACTGGGCCGGTCGAGCCGCGCCATGGCCATGACACATCCCGGCATGTTTTTGTCGCAGCCGCCGATTGCCACAAAGCCGTCGAGCATCTCGCAGCCCACCACGGTCTCGATGCTGTCGGCGATGACCTCCCGCGAAACGAGGCTGTATTTCATGCCTTCGGTGCCCATGCTGATCCCGTCAGAGATGGTGATGGTATTGAAAATGATGCCCTTTCCGCCCGCGGCATCGACGCCCTTCGCGGCTTCGAGGGCCAGTTTGTCGATATGGATATTGCACGGGGTGACCTGGCTCCACGTGCTCGCAATGCCGATCTGGCTCTTCTTGAAGTCGGCGCGATTGAACCCGACGGCGTGAAGCATGGCGCGGCTGGCCGCGCGATCGGGGCCGTCCACGAGGGTCGCGGAGTGATTGCGGTGAAGGGAGGGGGTTGGCTTTTTCTTGCTGCTCATAAGCAGCGGTGCCTTCGCATGCGGCGGGGAAGGGATCAAGGCGAAGGGAGCGGAAATGACGAAACCCAAAACCGGATCGCTGAATTTCGAACAACAGGCCCTTCGGGGCACGTTCAACGTTCCTCCCGCATTATTAAATCTTCCACTCCTTAAAAACCAGTCTATCATTTCGCCGCTCCGACCAGACCGACCTCCCATGAAGCACTCTTTGATCCTTCGAACCGCTGCCTTTTTTGCCTCCGCTCTCTCCGCCTCAGCCCTCGAACTGAAGAAGGGCGATCATGTTTGCATCACCGGCAACACCTTTGGCGAGCAGCTTCAATTCAGCGGCTATCTGGAGGCTCTGTTGCACGCGAGAAACGGGGACAAGGAAATCGTGGTGCGCAATCTCTCCTGGTCCGCGGACACTCTGACGCTGAAACCGCGTCCGCAGGACTGCCCCACGCACGATCAGTTTCTGACAAAATACGGGGCCACTGTCATCATCGGATGTTACGGACTGAATGAGAGCTACGAAACGCCGCTCCCCCAGTTTAAGAAGGATCTGGAAGCCTTTATCGATCACACCCTTGCTCAGAAATACGATGGCGCCGCTCCGCCCCGGCTGGTGCTCATTTCTCCCGTTGCCATGGAACAAATGGACGGGCCAGGTCTGCCGGTGGCCCGCACACGAAATCAGGTCATTGAGGAGTACGTCGAAGTCATGGCCGCCGTCTGCAAAGCGAAGCGGGTGGAGTTCGCCGATATTTTTCATCCGTTGCTGGAGCAGTATGCCAAAGAGTCAAAACGGAAACTGACCGCCAACGGCATTCACCTCAACGAAGACGGTGAGCGTTTCGTCTCCAGCGGGCTGGACACGCTTCTCTTCGGCCCCGCCGGCAGCCTCAGAGAGAAATGGACGCCCGAAAAAATGGAGACGCTGCGCCAGGCGGTGAACGAAAAGAATCTCCAGTTCTGGTACCGCTACCGGCCAGTGAATCCGTTCTATATTTACGGAGGCCGCGCGGCTCCATTTGGCACCGTGAGTTTTCCGCCTGAAATGGAGCGGCTGGACGGCATGGTAGCCAACCGCGACCGGAAGATCTGGGACATCGCGCAAGGCAAAACCATGGACCTGAAGGTGGATGATTCCAATCTCAAGCCGGTGCCGGAAACGCCCTCCACCATGAAGGAGGACCCGAAGATCAACTCGCCGGAGGAGGAGCGGCAGACCTTCACGGTGCTCGACGGGTTTGAGGTGAGCCTGTTTGCCAGCGAAGTCGAATTCGGGGATTTGAAAAAGCCGGTGCAGCTCACGTTCGACGCCAAAGGCCGCATGTGGGTGACCACGATTCCGACCTATCCCCACCTTTTTCCCGGCCAGGAGCCACAGGACAAACTGCTCATCCTGACAGATAAGGACAGCGACGGGAAAGCGGACGAATGCAAGACGTTTGCCGACCACCTCTACCTCCCCACCGGCCTCGAACTGGGAAATGGCGGCGCCTACGTCTCCGCCGAGCCAAACCTGATTTTTCTCAAGGACACGAACGGGGACGACAAGGCGGATGTCACGACCACGCTGCTGCGTGGATTTGGCACGGAGGACAGTCACCATGCCATCAATGCCTTTGTCTGGGGCCCGGGCGGCGGACTGCACATGATGGAGGGCACCTTCCTGCACAGTCAGGTGGAAACCCCGTGGGGACCGGTGAGGCTGGAAAATGCCGGTGTGTGGCGCTACGAGCCCAACACTGAAAAGCTGGGCGTTTACGTCACCTACAACTATGCCAATCCCTGGGGTGAAACCTTTGACCGCTGGGGCCGCAACTATATCGCGGACGCCAGCGGCGGCGACAATCATTACGGCAATGCCTACAGCGGCTGGCTGCCCTATCCGCAGAAACACGATCACATGGAGCGCTTTACGGACATGAAGGCGCACCTGCGTCCCACCGCCGGCTGTGAAGTGGTGAGCAGCCGTCAGTTCCCGGACCAGTATCAACAGTGGTGGCTCCTGAACAACAACATCGGATTCCAAGGAACACGCATGTTCCGTGTGGTGGACGACGGCAGCGGTTTCAAATCGACGGAATGGAAGGATCTCATTCGAAGCAGTGATCCCAGTTTCCGCCCGGTTGACCTGGAGTTTGGACCGGACGGGGCGCTGTATATTGTGGACTGGTACAATCCGATTATCGGCCACATGCAGTTCAGCCTCCGCGATCCGAAGCGGGACAAGGCGCATGGCCGTATCTGGCGTATCACCGCCAAAGGCCGGGAGACGGTGAAGCCCGCGAAAATCGACGGCGCGAAAACGCCGGAGTTGCTGCAGCTTCTCCGCAGCTACGAGGACCGGACGCGCTACCGGGTGCGCCGGGAACTGGCACAGCGGGACACTCCCAACGTGCTGGCAGCCATCGACAGATTCCTGAAGAGCATTCCGGAGAAAGACGCGGAGCGAGAACATCTGCAACTGGAGTGCCTTTGGGTGCAGCAGCAGCACGATGCCGTGGATGCCGCGCTGTTGAAAAAGGTCCTTGCCTCCCGCGAGCCGCGGGCCCGCGCCGCAGGGGTGTATGTTCTGCGTTTTTGGCATGACCGCATCACTGACAGCGCAGCGCTGCTGAAGGCCGCTGCGAATGATGAATATCCTGTCGTGCGCATGGAGGCAGTTGTGGCTGCGAGCTTCATCCACAGTCTCGCAGGGGTGGAGTTGGCCCTCGAAGCGGTGAAACACCCGACCGATTATTACATTGATTACGCCCTCAAAGAGACCATGCGCGCGGTGGAGCCTTACTGGAAAGAAGCGGTGGCAAAGGGAACTTCTTTCGCTGCGGACAATCCTCAGGGGCTCGCGTGGCTGCTCGGACGTTTTACGAACAGCGAGGTGCTCAGCATTCCCAAAACTCCGGAAGTCTGGACCGAAATTCTCAGGCGGGAAGGCATGAGCCCCGAAAACCTGACCGCCGCGGTGAAGGCCCTGGCTGTGAAGGGTAAAACACCGGTGAGCGTCATGCTCGCGGCGCTGCCGCAGGCAAAAGGCACCGCCCTGGCTTCAGTGTTTGCCGGATGGGATGCAAAGGAGCTCAAGGCAGGTGCGGATGGAATCGTGAAACTCGTCAAAGAGGCAAAGTCGCAGGATGTCAGGGAGGCGGCGCTCGCCGCCCTTATTCCGGTGGACGACGGGAAACGGGCGTGGACTCTGGTCAAGGACGAGCCGGCGGGAGTCATCGCTCTTTGCAATGCCTTGCGGCTGGTATCCAGTGGAGAGGCCCGTGCAGGCATGGGAGATGTCCTTTCCGGTCTCCTTGAAAAGCTCCCTGAAAGTCTCGCGGCCAAAGCGAAGGACGGCGCCGCCCCTGGCCGGTTTGTGAGGATCGAACTGCCCCGCAAGGGAACCCTGAGCCTCACCGAAGTGGAGGTATACTCCGGGGGCAAAAATGTAGCCCTTTCCGGGACCGCCAGCCAAAGCAGTGTGGCTCACGGCGGCGTCGCTGGCCGCGCCATCGATGGCAATACTCACGGCGAATGGGGCCGCGGGACGACCACTCATACGGAAATCGATGAAGCCAATCCGTGGTGGGAAGTGGACCTTGGCCGGATCGAGCCGATCGACAAGATTGCGATCGTCAATCGCAACGACCCGGTGAGCGATCTCGGGAAGCGGCTCAACGGATTCCGTCTGACGATTCTCGATAACTCCCGTCAGCCGGTCTTCGTCTACAATCACGGCGATGCCGGGCCGCGGATGGAAATTCCCGTCAAAGTGGATGGCGCCGCCGGATTGCGTTCTGCGGTCGTTCGGGCCTTTGCGACTGTGCCTGGCCGGGAGGCCGAGAAGATTGCACGGCTGCTTCCCCTCATCCAGTCTGCGGAAAACCGCGCCGCCGCCGCCTCGGCGCTCAAGGATCTCGATCTCGCGAAAGCCCCCGCCGCCGCCCTCGCTGCGGTAGCTGCGACGCTCCAGGAGCAGCTTCCGAAAGTCGCCCTCAGTGATCGTCAGGACGCGCCGTTCACCGACGCCATTCAACTCGTCAAAAACCTTGCCTCCCGGGTTCCGTCTGCGAAGGACAAACTGGAGGCGCTGGTTTCCACGGAAGCCCCCGTTTCCCTCACGCTCAAAGCGGATCCGGTGCAGCTTTTCTACGAACAGAAGGAACTGACAGCGCGTGCCGGATCAGTCGTGGCTCTGGCCTTCGAAAATCCGGGAGAGATGCCTCACAATGCGGTCATTTGCGCTCCCGGCAGTCTTGAAAAAGTAGGTGCCGCCGCTGACGCGATGCAGACGGATCCTAACGGCCTCGCCGCCGGGTTCGTCCCCCAAATTCCCGAGGTGCTTTACAAAACCCGCCTCCTGAATCGCGGGGGCAAAGAAACGCTCATTTTCCGCGTCCCCGCCGCCCCGGGAGACTATGTGATCGTTTGCACGTTCCCCGGCCATTGGCGCCTCATGAAAGGCGTATTGAAGGTGACAAATTGACCCGGCAGCTGTGCCTTTGCGCAACGGGCTCTTTTTCGACAGGTTCAAATCCCGGACGGGTGCTTTCCCGCGTCCGCTTTTCCGGTTCAGGGAAGGGGTGGAAAGTTGAACGCGGGGAGATGAGCCCTTGTCAAACCCCCCGGTTCTCCTAAATCCAGCCAGCCCGCCGGGTCGTTTCCTCTTACCCTATGTCCTCCCTCGCCCAACGAATGAATGATATGCTGCTCACCTCGGCTCAGGCCGGTGGAGTGGAGAGTATCGAGTCTGTCGAGAAAATCATCGACGAGGCGGCCCAGTCGCAGAGACCCGTGGTGGAGGATCTTCTCGATTCGCGGCTGATGGTGGAGGAGGAGTTTTTGGCGGCTCTGAGTGAGCGGCTGAACCTGCCGTGGGAGCCGGTTTTGAAGCCCCGGAACAGTCGGCGGCTGAAAGAGGTGTGTTCCTCGGCGGTGGCCCTGCGGCACCGGTTGCTGCCGCTTTGGTTTGGCAATGCGGAGGAGAATATGGCGCTGTCCGCAGTAGAGCGCGCCCGGCACGAGCAGGAGCAGACGGAAGGCGGGCTGATGGATGAAGTGGAGCCTCCCGCACCGGTGGGAGAGGGTGAGGAGGGGAGCCAGGTGCTGGCGCTGTGCACCTACGACCCATTCAATTTTCATGCCCGCCAGGCGGTGGCGCAGTCCATCCCCTACCGGGTGCAGTGGCACATGGCGAGCCGCACGCGGATTCTGCACTCCATCCAAAAGCTCTACGGGGTGGGGGCGGATACGTTTGATGCCATCCTCAAGGGGCGGGACTTTGCGGATACCCAGTCGATGGACCTGCGTGAAGAGACGACCATTCTCGATGAGGACGACGACGAGGCCAGCGTGGTGAAATTCGTGAACCAGATCGTGCGTCAGGCGCTGCAGCAGCGGGCTACGGATATTCACGTGGAGCCCATGGAGACCATCCTGCGCATTCGCTACCGTATCGACGGTTTGCTCGTCGATGTGCCCGTGCCGGAAAACATCAAGGCACTGCAAAACATGGTCATCGCGCGGTTGAAGATCATGTCCCGCCTCGACATTGCCGAGCGCCGGTTGCCGCAGGACGGTCGTATCGCTCTCGAAATGGACGGTAATCAGATCGACGTTCGGGTGGCCACCATTCCCAGTGTGACGGGCGAAACTGTCAGCCTCCGTTTGCTCAATCAGCAGAAGTTCAACCTCGATAAGCTGGGGATGATTCCCCAGGTGCGGTCGGTGATCGATACCACGCTGAAACTGCCGAACGGCATCATGTTGATCACGGGACCGACGGGTTCCGGTAAGTCGACGAGTCTCTACACCTTCCTCAGCGAACTGAACACCGTGGACAGCCGGATCGTGACGGTGGAGGACCCGGTGGAAAACAAGATCGAGGGCGTGGTGCAGATCGCGGTGAAGAGTGAAATCAACCTGACCTTTGCGACGGCGCTGCGGAGTATTTTGCGGGCGGACCCGGACATTGTGATGATCGGGGAAATGCGGGACCTTGAGACGGTGGAAATCGCCATCCGCGCGGCGCTGACCGGTCACCTTGTATTCTCCACGCTGCACACGAATGATGCGATTTCCGGCATCACCCGTCTGGTGGACATGGGAGTGGAGCCCTTCCTTGTCGCGGCGTCAGTGCGGTGCTTCCTCGCCCAGCGCCTCGTGCGCCGGTTGTGCCAGAAGTGCAAGCAGCCGGGCAAAGTAACGGCGGCGGAACTGCGCTCGGTCGGATTCCGTTTCCCGCAGGACCGCACCTGCTACGTGGCCAAACCGCGCGGCTGCGATTCCTGCAATCACGCGGGCTACTACGGACGGCTGGCGATCTACGAAGTGGTGACCGTGACGAAGGAGATCGAGGAACTCATCGTGAAACGCGCCCCGGAGGCGGCTCTGAGGGATATGGCCGCGCAACAGGGGTTTATTCCGATGCGGGAGTACGGCATCTATAAGGTTTTTGACGGTGAAACGACGATCGAGGAGGTGATCAGCGCCACGGCGGCGGACATGACTCTCGGTGAGCCGGACTGATTCCCATTTTTTGAAAGTCCCTGACACATGGCTGTATTTACCTACTCCGCCCTCAAAAAGGATGGCTCCATGGCCACCGGCGAACTGACTGCCAATGACCGGTCGGATGCCTTTCGGCGTCTTGACCGCAACGGCATGCAGCCGCTTTCACTGAAAGAGAAGGATGCCGCCGCGGCGGCCAGTGCGGCGGCGGCCCAGGAGAAAAAGAACGGAAAAGAGAAGAAAGAGGCGGCCGGGAAGGAAATGCTGGCGCTCAAAGACGGGAAAGAGGAAAAACCGGCGAAGAAGGAGAAGACGAAGGAGGGGTTGATCAAAGCCCCCGGCAAAAACGGAGCGAAAGAGGGAGGGGGAAAAGAGGCGGTGCCTGCCGGTCCGGTGAAACTCAAGAAGGGCGATGTGATCATTTTCACGGAGGAACTCAGCGATCTCCTCGCCGCCGGCCTGCAGCTTGAGCCGGCTCTCCGGATCATGGAAGGCCGGGATGAACTGTCCGCGGTCAAGGATGTGACGGCGATTCTCCGCAATCGCATCCGGGACGGCTCCAGTTTTTCCAGTTCGCTCAAGGCGGCCAGCCCGACCTTTGGCGAGCTTTACTGCAACCTTGCCGCCGCGGGCGAAATCTCCGGTGCGCTTCCCAAAATCCTGCGCCGTCAGGCCGAATATCTCACCGCGGTTTCCGCTCTGCAGAGCAAGGTGACGACGGCGATGATCTATCCGATCTGTTTGATCGTGGCCGGTATGGGGGTCACCATCCTGTTCGTTTCTTATCTCATTCCGCAGCTCACCGTGCTGCTGAAAAGTATGAACAAGGAACTGCCGCTGGCGGCGAAGTGGATGATGAACGTCGGGGATTTTGCGCTCAGTTACTGGTGGGCAATCGCCGCGGTCGTTGGTTTCGGCGTGTGGGGTTTCCAAAAAATCACCACCTCCGAAACCTACCGGCCCAAGTGGGACTACAAGAAAGTCACGATGCCTTTCTTCGGCCCGCTGCTCAGCGCCCGTTTCTTTGTCCAGTTTCTGGAAACCCTGTCGAACCTGCTTGGCAACGGATTGCCGCTGCTGCGGGCCCTGGAACTCACGCGCGACGCCACGCCGAACCGCTATTTGCGCGCCCTGTTGACGAAAACGATCAGCATGGTGGGAGAGGGTGGATCGCTTTCCCGGTCGTTGAAAAAGGTGGGCTTTTTCCCGTCGCTCCTGACGGACATGATCACCGTGGGTGAGCAGACGGGGGATCTGGAGCACGCGCTCGAGCGCACCGCCCGCCGGTATGACAAAGAACTGCAGAAGACGATCGACCGCGGCATGGCGCTGGTGACACCGGTCATCATCTTCATCATGGCCCTCATCGTCGGTACGATGGCCTACATGATGGTGAGCATCATTCTGCAATCCGTCACGAG
>DATAIE010000600.1:0-7615 GCA_036262875.1 Verrucomicrobiales bacterium | reverse complement strand
CTTTATCCTTCGCCGTTTCATGGACCCCTATCCTGCAATCCCCGAAAATACCGCAGCCCCTGTCTCCGCCCCCCCTTCCGTGATCGAACACCTCGCGCGGACTTGCGGATGGGCCCGGACCGTGTCTGTCCTTTGGTTATTAATGTTAATCCTCAGCATGGGGATGGCCCTGTTCAGCGGAGCAGGGACTTCTGCACTATTTTCCTCCAGTTCCCCTGTCGAAAACATCATTTTTTTCATCAAGCTCGTTCTTTCGGCGATGGCGTTTATCCGGCTGGGAGTGTATGCCTCCGCAATCAGACGGTTGATGGTCAGCCGTGGGCCTCAGGATCTCGTAGATGCCATCCTGCAACAAAAAATCTTTTGGAAGATCACAGGTATCCTTATGATCATCCAACTGCTGCAATTCGGTTATATCATCACCACTTCGGGATTTGGCATGGAAGGTTTCCGTCGAATGTAGAAAACCGGGAGGGCAGGAGCGGACTGGCATCCTGCGAAACGGTTCCGCGATATTCCATGTGACAAATCCGCGGGGACTGATGAAGTGCCCGCCAGTATGAAGTCATGCGGTTTTCTCCTCCTCATCGCCCTCGGATTCACCCCGCTCTCCCGGGCTGCCGAGCCGCCTGCCCCGGCGGAACTGGCAGCGGCGGTCCTCCAGCGATATGAGAAGTTCTCTATTCAGGAGCGCCAGGCCGCCATCGCGGGACTGTCAGCACGCGCTGACACCGCGGCCCTGCTGCTGGACGCGATGGAAAAAGGGACCATCGCCCGGGCTGAGATGCCCAGTTTTGTCGCCCGCCAGATTGCAAATCTCGGTGATGCTCCCCTGAAGGCGAAACTCGAAAAGGTCTGGGGACGCATCGGCTCCATGGCCCCCGGCGCGGAGGACGCCGCCAAAGAACATGCCCGCTGGAGGGGCGTGCTGACCCCGGCATTCCTGCGGAAAGGCAATGCCTCGCAGGGCCGGGCCCTCTTCAAAAGTGTGTGCGCCACCTGCCACACGCTTTTTGATGACGGGGCCAAAATCGGGCCGAACCTCACAGGGTCGAACCGGGCGGATATCGATTACCTGCTGGAGAACATCACGAACCCGAGCGCGATTCTCGGAAAGGACTACGAACTCCACATCTTCATGCTGAAAGACGGCTCCGCCGCCGCGGGCATGGTGCGGGCCGAAACAGCCAATGCCTTCACCGTCCAAACGCTCACGGGGGAAGTCACCGTGCCGAAGACCGAGATCAAATCCCACGAGCAGCCCGGTATTTCCATGATGCCGGTGGGGCTGCTGACCGCGCTCACCAATGAGCAAACCCGCGACCTCATCGCCTACCTCGCGAGCCCCGTTCAGGTGCCGATGCCCGGCGAAAAGGGGTCCACCGGTCCCGAGCGGGTCCCGGGAGCTCTGGAAGGCGAGTCACTCAAAATCCTGTCCAAAACGGGAACTGCCGGACCGCAAAAAATGACCATGTGGAAAGACGGCACCTGGAGCGGCGGCGAACAACTGTGGTGGACCGGTGCCAAACCGGGTGACCGGCTCACCGTCGCCCTGCCCGTCAATATTCCCGGCACCTACAGCATCGAAGCCGTCCTGTCCCGTGCTCCGGATTACGGAGTCGTCCGGTTTCTCCTCGACGGCCAGCCTCTCTCGGACAAACAGATCGATCTGTTCGGTTCCAAGGTCACGAATACCACACCGCTGGCTCTCGGCGAACGCGAACTCAGCGCCGGCGAACACCGTCTGACGGTGGAGATCACAGGAGCGAATCCCGAGGCCGTAAAATCCTACATGGTGGGGATCGACTACTTGTGGCTGAGACGAAAGTAGCGCCCCGGAGCTCGCGTTACCTGTCCAGCGCCCAGATATCGCCTTCGGGAAACCCGTCAATGCAACGGAAAATCACCTTGCACACCCGGGCCGCTATTCGTATCTTCGCCGCCGTTGACCCAAACATCCAGACAGCTTCAATCCCCAACCGTGCCCTCGTGCGCTCTCATCGCGACGGGCTGTGCTGTCATTATGGATTCCGATGCGCCGGGCGGCATGGCAGCCGCACCAGAACCCGGCAGCGGCCCGAAGCTCTGACCGCATGACCGGCGCGTTCAGCATTTCCCCGTCCTTCTTCCCCGCCCCTTTTTCCGGGCGGCCCCGCCGGTAACCACGCTGTTTTCCCGAACTCAAACCCGTACACGCTTATTCCCACTCCATCCAGACCGAACCAGTCCCGTTTCCGGGACATGACGCGCATCAACGAAAGAATACGGGCACCGAAAGTCCGCGTCATCGATGGCGAAACCAATGCTCAGTTGGGAGTTCTCAGCCCGGCGGAAGCCATCCAAATCGCCCGCAGCCGCGGTCTCGACCTGGTAGAGGTCGCCGCAGAGGCCAAGCCGCCGGTCTGCAAGATCATCTCCTACGGAAAGTGGAAGTACGAGCAGTCCAAGCACAACAAGGACAAGGGCAAGCAAAAGGGCGGCAAGGTGAAGGAGGTCAAGTTCCGCATCAACATCAGTGACAACGACTACAAGACAAAGATGATGCACGGGGAGGAGTTCCTGGACCACAACAACAAGCTCCGGATCATCCTCCAGTTCCGCGGACGGGAAGTGGCCCACCCGGAAATCGGCATGAAAATGATGCACAAGATCATCGACGATCTGAAGACGATGTCCCATGTGGACATGAGTCCGAGACAGTCGGGCCGCAGCATCAGCATGACTCTGTCCCCGCTCGCCCAGCACCTTCGCCATCGCAAATTTGAGAAGCCCAAAGGGGACGAAATACTGGATGTTGAAGACGATGACGATGATGAGGACGACGAGGACGAGGAAGACGATTCCCCCGAGTCTCACGTCCATACCCTTCCTCTGGAGGACATCCTGAGCGAAATGGAAGAGGACGACGGACGGCCGAAGAAGCGGCACTGAGAACCGGACTCTTCAGAGTCTGCCGGTCTGCCGGAAGACGGAATCCGCCCCACCGAATGGTGATGGAAATACGTGCCCGGAGGCTTTGCCGCGGTCTTACCGGGACCACGCAGTTCCAGCCCCGGTGATTTGCCATTCCTCAGGGATTTCCCTGGAAAATCGCCTCAGTTCTTAAAACAATCTGGATATCTAATGTCGTTGAAAATATGCTAAACTTAAGCAATTAAGCACACTTCAATTCGACAGAGCATTCGGGCCGGGAAATGAGGCGGTTCCGCAAAAAGTGAACGATATCCTGTTCCAGCTCGTCGCATTTCGGCCCCCAGTTCCGGACAGCCCGGAGGGTCTTCACGCCCCGGCGCGTATGAGCGAGGGCGATATGACGGACCCCCAACTCCATCAGTTCCGCCAGCCGCTCCTCGAGAAGCTGAAAGAACCGGAGCTCGAACCCCTCGGCTTCCAGCGCCAGATCATGCAGAGAGACCTGAAGGGACGGAGGCGCCAGATTGACGCGGTCGCCGATGTCCTGAAAGCCAATTCTGCCGAGAATTTGGCGAATGCGCCGGTTCATCTCTTCAAGAGTAATGGCCGTACCGGCGAACTTATTACGCAAATACAGCATCAGGCTGCGGGTGATGTCACAGGCAAACCACCATTCGTCGTGTCCGGCTTCCCGGGCGGCATCCTTGATGGACTCCTCCACCCATGCGGCCTCATAGGTGGTCAACTCGTAGCGCCCCACTCGAAGGAGAGGCAGTTGGGAAGGAAGTGCGATCATAAGAGTGGAGAGGTATCGAGGGAATGAGGGTTTAGTTGAAAAGCTCGGGATGCATCACGCTGCGCGGCACACGCCGTTCCATGGAGTTGATCTCGTCAATAAACTCCCCGACATCCTGAAACTGGCGGTAGACACTCGCGTAGCGCACATAGGCAACCTGGTCGATCCCGTGCAATCGATCCATTACCTTGATTCCCAACAACTTAGTTGGGATTTCACGCGAACCTTCAGCTTCCAGTTCGGCAATAATCTGATCGGTGGCCTCCTCCAGTTCCTCCATGCCGACCGGGCGCTTTTCGCAGGCCTTGGCAAGACCCCGGAGTAATTTTTCACGATCAAACGGCTCGCGGCTGCCGTTTCTCTTGATGACCACCAAGTCCGAGGGCTCGATCGTTTCGTACGTCGTGAACCGGTGCCCGCACTGGATGCACTCCCGCCGGCGGCGGATGGCCACGCCGTCCCGGGAGATTCGGGAATCAATCACCTTGTCCTCGTCTTTATGGCATTTTGGGCACCGCATCGGCAGGAATATTAGAGTGGGTATACACCACAACAGATTGTGGCGTCAACATAATTGCGACGCAATATGTAGAATTTCGAAATCAGAGTGCACCTCAAATCATGGTATTTTGAGAACTTCTCCTCCGTCTTTGCACATACAATGTAAATCATGCGCTGGACAAAAGCGCCCTGTTCCCCATACATTAAAGCCGTGAAGACTCTCCCCCTCCTCATCGCCGCAGGGTTTGTGTGGCCCCTCTGGATCAGCGCTGCCCCTCCGGAAACTGCCCCCCCCGTCGGCCCTCAACTCCCCCAGGATCAACCGGCCCCACCCAGGACTTCCAAAGAGGTGGAGCTCCTTGCCGCCGCGGTTAAAATTGGCCAGGAGTGGCAAAAATACCTTCAGGCGGGAGAGATTAAGACAGGCATGAAACTGTGGGGGTATACCGCCTTTGACGGGGCAAAACCCGAGGAACTCGAGAAAGCCATCAGCTCCCAGGGAGCCCTGAAGTCTACCGAAGTGCTCATGGACCGGTGCCTTGTCGAATTTCAGGGGGACAAAGATTCCGGAGGAGAGGCCCGCGATACCTATGTCACGCTTCGCTGGTTCAGCCAGTATGACAAAGGCCCGCGGCGGGAGGCCCTGATCCTTCACGAACCCGCCAGGAACGGAAAGGGCCTGAAGATCACCGGCCTGCGGCGCGAGGAACTGCCTGCGGGGAAGCAGGGCGGGTTTGAACTGGCGGCGGACCTCGGCCAGTTGGCCCTTTTGAAATTCCACGGGGCTCCCCGGGAACGATGGATTCCCTATGAGCACGAAGCCCGCGCCTTTGCCGGCCAACTGCACGTCACGCTTCCCGCAATCCCCGAAGCCACCGGAGAGAACGGTCCACAATCGCTCGTCAATTTTCTGATGTCAGACCTCACCTCTCCCCTCGAAAAACTGGGCGAGGCGGGGGGCGGCGGCGAAGCGAAGGCCATTCTCAATGCCTTTGCCCTGCTCATGACCTACTCTCCCGGAGACGAGACGAGCACCCGCCTGGCCGTTTTTGCCGGCGAGGAGGCGGCAAAAGCGAAGCTTCCCAAGGACCTCTGGACTCCTTTGATCCGGGCCGTGACGGAAAAAAAGCCGGCGGCTGACGTCAATGAGGCGCTTCAGACACTGATCGCCAGTGTTTCAGCGCATTTGGGCAAAGAACATGCCGCGTCCGTGCTCAAAGGGGAAATCCGGGAAACGCTCGACATGGCATTCAGCAACATGGCCCGCCTGCCCACCTACCGGGTCCACGCCGAGATCACTGCGCCGGGCGCCCGCAAGTCTTTCATGGACGCCGCCCTGGGGCCCGGTGCTATGGACCTGACGCTGGTCGGTTTTGACGGCCAGAAGCAGCGCCGCATCGTCACCCAAAACGGGTTCTTCCTCAGCCAGGACGACGGCAAGACCTGGACCGCGGATCCCAATCATGAGATCGCCACCGGCCTTTGCCGCACCCTTCAGCATCCCGTCGAACCGGGAGAGAAAATCACAGAGAAATTCACCTTCGTGCTGACGGGCAAGGAAACGATCGACAGCGAAGAGTTGTTCAAATTTGTCGGCACCTCCCCGACGGGCCAGCCGCCCCGCACCTACTGGGTGCTGGTGTCCAAAGCAGGTCCCGTCATCCGCCGTGCCCGGCTCTCCATGAGCTTCGGAAGCATCGATGCCGACACGCTGCTCATCTACACGAAACTGGGAAAGCCGGTCGATATTGTCGACCCATCCCCGGTGAAGTAAGCCCGCGCTTGCAGCCCGGGACGCGCTGCTGCCTGATGAATGCATGGAGAAGGGCGAGGGCATACTGATCCGTAAAACGCTGCTGACTGACACCAGTTTGATCGTCCACTGGTGCACACGGGAGCACGGGATCATTCGCACCGCCGCAAAGGGTGCCCGCCGTCCGGGGAGTCCATTTGCCGGAAAGCTGGACCTTTTTTACAGCGCGGAAATCGCATGGACTCCGGGTCGCCGCTCGGACCTGCATACGCTTAGGGAGGCGTCCGTCACCCATTTCCGGCACGGCATCCAGCAGGACTATCTGCGGCTGCTGGCGGCGGCCTACTTTGCCACGCTCGTCGAACAGGTGGCCGAGGGCGACACGCCGCTGGAGGGACTCTACGACCTGCTGCGGCGGGGGCTCGACTGGCTCCAGGATCATCAGCCAACCCGGAAGGCGGTGCTGTTCTTCGAGCGGGAAGTCGCTTCCGATCTCGGTATCCACGGCGAGGAAGCCACCAGCCCCGTTGCGGCCATCCGGCAGGTCTATCACCGCATTCCGGAACAGCGGGAAAAACTGTTCCGCCGGTTCGGAGAGGCGGACTGACGCCGGCTTGTCAGACAGCAGGGATCTCCTACGCTTCGCGCAAAGCCATGTCGTCATCCTCCCGTGCAAAAGAACTCAGTCATGAGGCCGAGCAACTCGGATTCCTGGAAATCACGGTGCTGTTTCTTTCCGTGTATGTCCTCGGAGCCATGCTGATGCAGCTTCTTCTGCCGTTGCCGGTGGAGGTTCATGCACTGCTCAACGACATCGATTTCGGTGTTTGCCTTGTTTTTCTGGCGGATTTTTTCGTCCGGTTTCGCCGCGCGGAATCGAAGCTGGCCTTTATGAAATGGGGATGGATCGATCTCCTTTCCAGCATCCCGCAGGTGGAGGCGCTGCGATGGGGCCGGGTGACGAGAGTCATCCGTATCATCCGGGTGCTGCGCGCCTTTGGCTCCGCGCGACGCCTCATTTCCTTTCTTTACCGGCGCCGTACTGCCAGCTTTGCGGGCACGGCCGTCCTGGTGGCCATCCTTCTCGTGATCTTCTCGTGCATCGCGATCCTCGCGCTGGAGGATGACGAAGCCTCCAATATCAAAACGCCTTTCGATGCCGTCTGGTGGGCGTTCTCGACGATCACTACCGTCGGATACGGGGATCGTTTTCCGGTGACTATGGAGGGAAAACTGGTCGCCATCGTCCTGATGATTGCCGGCGTGAGCCTCTTCGGCGTGCTGACCGGATTGTTCGCAAAGCTGTTCCTCGAACCGGCGACCCGGAAAGAGGACACGGATGTCCGTGAACTCCGGGACGAAGTGCGGATGTTGCGGGAGCAGATCGGAAGGCTGCTGCCGCCACCTGCGGAAGAGCCAAAGTGTCCCCTGCCCTGCCAACGGGTCAGGAATGACCCGGAAGGAATCGGTTATTCGCCGTCTATTCCTTTGGGAGTCTTTTTGCCGGCTTCCGTGGCCTTGCCGAGATATTCGGGAAGCTCCACTCCCGCATTTTTGGCGATCTCATGGAGAGGCGGGACGCTGCCCATCAAACCGGAAAGGAAATCCGCAGTTTTCGTTTTGCCGTTTTCGCCGCGACCGTTGTCCCAGAC
>DATAIE010000599.1:0-4358 GCA_036262875.1 Verrucomicrobiales bacterium | reverse complement strand
ATGTGGATGGCGGGTGGCGGCATCAAAGGCGGGCAAACGATCGGGTCTACAGACGAGCTCGGGTTTCATGCCGTCGAAAACCGGCTGCACGTTCACGACCTCCATGCCACGATCCTCCATGCCCTCGGCATCGGGAACATGGACCTCATCTACAAATACAAAGGCCGGCCGGAACGCCCCACGCTGAATGAAGGCGGTCCGTATCTGAAGCTCTTTGCGTAATCCGCAAATCGTCAGGGAGCGTACTCGAGAATCGCGACGCCCGGCTCCAGTCTCACGGTGGTCAGTTTCTTGAGCACAGTCATGATGGAGGGATCTTTGCTGGCGCGGAGTTCATCGAGCAGCAGCGTATCGAGGTGATTGTTTTCCTTGTAGTGCGTGAGGAAGCCCTCCGTCACTTTTTTGCCCGGAACCGACAGGCTTTTCGTCGCAAGCTTGAGCCCCTTGTCCTTATCCGCTTCCGCTGTGACTTCGGCGAATCCATTTAAATAGAGACGTTCACCTGTCAGAGGCACGCCATTCATGGCCACCGAAACCTGAACTTTCACGGATTCGCCGATGCTCTCCACCCTGGCGTTCTCTTTCATCGGTTTGGCAGCGTCTTCGGAGGCGAGGAGCGTGTTGATGTCATCCACGGTAAGACGGAGTTCCGCCTTCTGGCCGCGCCCCACAGCAGCGCCAAAGTCATTGATACGGGCGCGCAGAGCCTTGATCTGCTCTGCCGTGGGCTGGGCCGGGACCACATGCTTCGGTTCGGCATCCGCAAAGGTGCGGATTTCCTTCACCTGCGCAAACATGGTCCAGATCATCCACCCGCCGAGCACCAGAAGCCACACGCCTCCCACGATAAGCATGAGGCAGCCGGGGGTAACACGGCGGGGGGCGGGGGAAGGAGCATCGGACATACTCCGACGCAAAGCACGCCCCGATGCCCGACGCAAGGCTTAGCTGCTCTTTCTCCCTGCTTATCCAAGATCCACGATGGACTGGAAATCAGCGTCGAAAAGGCGGCGGCACATTCGGGTGGCGGCCCCATCCGTCATCCGGGTGACCGCGTCGCATACCAGGCGGGCACGTGTGCCTTCATCCTCCGCCTTTTCAATCTGACGTTCATCGGATTCCGGCAACAGCCGGAACCGGGTGACCGCAGTCCCGGTGATATAGGTCTCAGCCAAAGTATGGAAAAGCCGGGTGAGCAGCGTGTCGCTTTTGTGCTCCAGCTGCTGAAGCTGCCGGCTTCTGAAGACAAGATGCAGGGCGATTTTTTTGTAAAGCCTCGACTCGTCCCGCGCCTCGTCCCCAATGACGAGCCGGAAACGGTAACGGTGACTCTCATGACACATGAAGTTCGCATCGGGCTCGATGCGGGCCGCGGCGATGAACGCAGCGATGCGGCTGCGCAGCCGGTTTTCCACCGTCTGTTTTTTGATCCCCTCCAGGAGGCGGTCCACAGAGGCCGCCGCCTCGACAGTGAAGGTCTGCTGCTCCGCCCACCGGTTGAGAGACTCGAGCGTGATGAACCCGGCGTTGATCCCGTCGGCGATGTCGTTCAACGAATAGGCGGTGTCGTCCGCCCAATCCATGATCTGACACTCGATGGATCGAAAGCCATCCCGTGCGGGACCGGGAGGAAGTTCGAGCGGGAATTCCTGATTTCCATGCACGAAATCCAAATACCTCTGCTGGGTATCGTAGAGGAAATGGTTGGGCGGATCGGACAGCTCGCGGTGCAGAGTCTTGTACTTCAGTGTCGCATCCAGCAGCGCCCGGCAGGGATTCATGCCGGCGTGGCTGCCGGCGAAAATAGTCTCGGTCAGCATTCGCAGCGTCTGCGCATTCCCTTCAAATCCACCCCACGGTTTCATGAGCCGGTGAATGGTGCGCTCCCCGGAATGGCCAAAAGGCGGATGCCCCAGGTCATGCGCCAGACACGCCGCCTCCACCAGGTCCGGATCGATGAAATAGTCATCTCCGAAAAAGCCGCTGCAGCGGCGCAACCGCTGACAAATCCCGCGCCCGATTTGCGAGACCTCGATGCTGTGCGTCAGCCGGGTGCGATAGAAGTCATACTCACCTGAAAGAAACACCTGCGTTTTGCTCTGCAACCGCCGGAACGCCGAGGTGTGGATAATCCGGTCGCGGTTGATTTCGAAAACGGTGCGATACTCCCCTTCCCGCGCACGGGTGGCGGCATCCAGAGGTTCGAAATCGAAGGCGTTGTAAAACTTGTTTTCCACAGAGAGAAGCCGCGACACTGGCAGGCCCCCGCAGGGAGACAAGAGCGGGAAAGCCGGAATTACCGGCCCGCCGGTCAGGGCTTTTTCGTCTTCGCAATGACCTGCACCACCGAAGGATCCACGCGTTTGACGATCTCCTGCAGAGCGAGCGTCCCCGGCTTCCGGAGGCTGACGGACTTCAATTTCAACTGATCGGAAGGCAGCGCGTCGGTCACGGCCCGGATCTTTACCGCGTAGTTCACATTCTCTGGCAGCGCGCCGGTGGCCCCGAGGGCCGCGGCGGCGGAGAGCTTTGAAGTAACGATGCCAACGATTTCCCCGTTCATATTGAAGAGCGCCCCGCCACTGTTTCCAGGCTGGACCGGCACGGTGATTTGCATGCTCGACTGATCGTTTTTGATCCCGCTGAGACTGGAGACCTTACCGTCCGTCAGTTTCGCCTCTGTTCCCTGGAGATCCGGGTTGGGAAAACCAAGGGTGAATACCGTCTCGCCCGTTTCGGCACCGAGCGTATTGATCGTGGCCGCGGGCAGTTTGCCCTCCTTGAGCTTGAGCACCGCGATATCCGAAGTCTTGTCCTCGGAGAGCACGTCACACTCGTAGCTTTTGCTGCCGGAAAGCACGCTCACCGCCTTGCGACCGTTGATCACGTGCGCACAGGTGATGACCAAAGTTCCGTCACCCACCGCGGTGCCCGTGCCGGAAGCGGCGGAGGTGTTCATGGACAGGGTGCGGCGGGGAATTTTGGGATAGTTTTTGAAACGGTCCTGGATGGCTTCCACCGCACTGTCCGGGATCGCTCCGAGACCTTCGGCAGAAGCGAAAGCATCCGGGAACACTGTCCACATGGGTGAGGAACTGGTGCCCTCCTTATACACGCCGGCGGGAAAAACGATGGCCCGGAAATGCTGGCGGTCGACGATGCCGCGGGTATCGCAAATCACATACACCGGCCCCTCTTCGAATGCCCTCGGATGGACCCATTTCGTTTTGACCGTATATTCGACGACGGGTGCCTTGTTCCGGCTCAGCGAACTGGAGGATCCGACTTCGGTGCCCGTGATCTCCGCTTTTTTGACCTCCACTTTGTCACCGAAGGTGCAGATAATTTTCTCAAGGATCACCCCGTCATCCATGACTTGAAGGACGGTTCCGTCGATTGCCACATTCACCTTGCTGAGCACTTCTACGATTTTGCCCATCTTCTCGCGGTCCGCTTTCTCAGCCTCCGTTTTTTCCCGGAAGGCTTTGGCCTTGTCCGGTGAATACCCGTACTTCGCCTGCATATCAGCCGGCAGTTGCTCGAACTTGATCTTGGCCACGCCGTCCTTGTGCATGATTCGCAGGCCGTCCGGCTCTACTTTTGTGATTTCCACATCCTTGAAGCCCGCAAGAGAGGGAATCGTTTGGGCAGCGGCGGAGGTGCCGAAAAGAGCGAGTGCAAAGACGAAACGGAGGACACGATATCGGTTCATGCCCGCCCGTTGGCTCGAAATGAATGAAATGTAAAGACGCAATAAGCCAGGGAAAAGCCTGATGCTCTCGCCGTCGTGAAGCTGGGCTGCGGCGGACTCGCCGGACCTTTCGTGCATTATCCTGTTGGCAATTTCCAATATCATGGAATGATCCGGTGCCCCTCAAAGCAACCATGAAAGCCCTCGTCAAAAAAGAATCCGCACCCGGTCTTTGGCTCTGCGATATGCCGGAGCCGAAGATCGGAATCAATGATGTCCTCGTAAAGATCCGCAAAACATCCATCTGCGGCACTGATCTGCACATCTACAAATGGGACGCCTGGGCGCAGCGAACGATCCGTCAGGGAATGATCGTGGGCCATGAGTTCTGCGGGGAAATCGTGGAAGTGGGGAGCAATGTGCACGATTTCAAGCCGGGGGAACTGGTGAGCGGCGAGGGGCACCTGGTATGCGGCCACTGCCGGAATTGCCTGGCGGGACGGCGTCACCTCTGTGCGCACACGCGGGGCATCGGAGTGAATACAGACGGGGCATTCGCGGAATACCTTGCGCTGCCCATGAGCAACGTGTGGCTGGCCGATCCGAAGATTCCGGAGGAGATCATCTCGTGCTTCGACCCGCTGGGCAATGCGACGCACACGGCGCT
>DATAIE010000598.1:0-3936 GCA_036262875.1 Verrucomicrobiales bacterium | reverse complement strand
ATCCTTGAGTTGTCCACCTACCGGCTGCCCATGGCTCTTCCTCATCCAAATCCCTCCGGCTTCATGATGTCCACCATGTCCGCGCAGACAGTGGGTTCCGAACACTGGAAAACGGATGAAGAGCGGAAGCAAGTCGCGGATTTCATCAAGACCTTTCGCCCCGAGTGGAAGCTGCCGGAGGGGAAGTTCAGTGAATGGCATGTCCTCGGTCTCGATGCGAAAGCGAACCCTGCGGCCTTTTATTACGACAAGCCGCTCGTCATCCTTCAGGACAGCAGTTCCTTCAGTGCGAGCGACATTTTCCTGGGCGCTTTCGAAGACCACCCCAACACGACCCAAATGGGGGCTCCCAGCGGCGGGGGCAATGGATGGATGGAGCCTTACCAACTGCCCAATACCGGGCTGGGATTTATTCTTTGTCAGTCCGCCAAGTTCCGCCCCAACGGAAAACTCTACGACGGTCGGGGCATCGCTCCGGACATTCTGATGGAGGCAACGCCGGAGGATCTACTCGGCAAATCGGACACAGTCCTCGATGCCGCAGTGAAGAGGTTGAAAGAGGGTGCTGCCAAAACGGCTTCCGGCCAATAAAGGCGGGAAAGGAAAAAATCTGTTCGGTTGGGACGGTGGCGGGACGCTTATGGTAAACGCCGATGCCCGTTTCCACCCTGCCAGTTCCCCTCAACCCCGACTCACCCGCCTCCGGCCGGGAAGAGACGGGATTGCCGGCGGATGGCGGAAACGGGTTTGAGCAAGTGGTGGCGAAGTACTCACGGCTCGTGTTCAGCACGGTGCTGCGGCGCACGGGGGATGAGGAGGGTGCGAAGGAGGTAACCCAAAATGTCTTCCTGATGGCCCACCGGAAACTCGATGAACTCAAGAATGTGAAACGTCCCGCTGCATGGTTTCATCGCGCCGCGATGCTGGAGTCTTCGAACTATCTGCGCGGGGAGCGCAGGCGGCGAAAGCACCTTGAGACATTCGCCTCGGAACAGAGCGGGCCGGCAGCGGAGCCGCCGGAGGAAAACGGATGGCGCGGCTGTTTGGATGAAGCCCTGGATGCGCTGGGAGGAAACGACCGGGAACTGGTGCTGGGACGATATTTTGAAGAATGCAGTTTTCAGGAACTGGCGGACCGGCGGGGCAGTACGCCCGACGCGGTGCGGGTGCGGCTGACACGCATTCTCGACAAATTGCACGCTGTGCTGAAACGCCGTGGAGTGGTCGTGTCTTTGACCGGACTGACAGGCGCGTTGAGCAGCCAGTGGGCTCACTCCGCCCCCGCGGGACTCGGGGCGGCGGTAACGGCGACCGGTGCGGTATCGGGGTCCACTCAGGTTTCTTTGTTCGTTGCCATGACTTCTGCAAAATCGATTTCACTTACAGTGCTGGCCCTGCTGCTGGCGGGCTTTTCGTTAGGCTCACAATCGGTCCGGATTGATGCGTTGAAGGGGAGCCTGGAAAAACGCAAGGCAGCCGGGACAACAGCGGCGCGTTTTGGAGCGGACCGTGCAGAGGCGGCTCCGGGGGAGGGCCGGAGATCACAGGATGAGGGGCTGAGTGGTAAAAAGACGGATGACGAAGGAGCACCGCTGACGGCGCAGGCGATTCTGAAAGAGGCTCGTGATCTGCGGGCGTTTCAAAAGTCGAAGGGTATTGAGTTCTTTGGTCAAATCGAAAAGGCCCTGAAGAGGATGAGTGCGGATGAGGTCAAAAAGCTCCTGAAGGAACTGGATGCCGTGGAGGGCGGAGCCGGTCTGAAAAACAGTGTGCGGTCGAGTCTCATTGGCCGCACCCTGGTGCAAAAGGACCCCGGCGCCGCGGTCCAGGAAGCGGTGCGCCGGCGAATGAGTGACGATGTGTTCCTCATGATCGCGCAGAACTGGACGAAGCAGGACAAGGGCGGGGCCACGAAAGCGCTGCTGAAAATGCTGGAGAATCCCGATGCTCTTCCGGCGGCAAAGTTTGGAGCCAATCCCGCGGCGGCCCTGCGCCAGGGGCTGGCGGCGAGCCTTTCGGAACAGGACCTTTCTGCGATGATCGAGCTTTGCCGCGGGGCGACCGACCCCGCAGCGGCGGGAGATTACCTGACGGGAATGGCGAAGGAGCTGGGGATCCAAAAAAAGGTGGATACGATGTTTGAGCTGTTGCCCGGCACCCTGTCCGCAACGGGGCGGACGGAAATCCTGACAAAACTGGCGGGGGAGCTCTATTCGCATCACATCGGCACGAAACCGATGCGTGACTTCCTGGATCATCCGCAGTTTCCGCAGGAAGTCAGGATGGACGTGGTTTTGCGCGCGGCCCTCGACATCAATGCCCGCGGTATCGATGATAACAATCCCGCCGCGCTGGCTTTGATAGGAAGCGCGGGCAAAAAGGAGGACGAATCGGAGACGCTGGTTGCGTGGCTCCGGCAGGCGAATCCTCCCAAAGAACCCTATCGCGTCTATCCTGCGGATGAGGAGGCTGCCGCGGATGAGCAAATGGAGAACGTGCTGCGGAGGGCGGTGGCACTGGACCCGGCCGCTGCGCAGCGCTGGCTGGTCTCCATTCATGATCCCGACCGCCGCGCACGAGTGGCCGGAGAACTGAAGATGACTGCGCCATGAAAAAAGTGCTCCCATATCTTCCGGCACTGGCCATCCTGATCGCCGCCGGCGCCTGGTATCTGCGCGGCGTGCAGCAGGAGAGGGAACTGCGGCATGAATGGAGCGCCGTCCCGATGACGGCGGGCGAAGCGACGAAGCCGGAGGGGAGGGCTCCGGGTGTTCATGAGCCGGCCGGACCTGCCAGACTGCTGACACCGGAGCAGACCGAAAAACTGATGGCGCACTGGACGGCGGAGGTGCTGGCTGAGGAAAAGCGGCTGGTGGACCTGGGAGTGACGGACGGGAGATTTCCCCGGACAGAAGGGAAGTTCGCTCCGTGGTATGCGTATCTGCCCGGCGTGGCCACGGCGGATCTCCTAACGATATGCCTCACCGCCCGCGACGACGCGAGTCTGTCCGCATGGTTCATGAATGTGCGGAGTTCCCCCGGGGAAGTGCGCACTCTGCTGGCACACGCGGCCTACCGCGAACTTTTGAACCGCGATCCTTTCCTTGCGCTTACCCTGCCGCAAAATGATCCAGCCACGAAACAGGATCAGCACTACGCGGACGCGCTCCAGAGGTGTGCGAAGATCGATCCGGAGAGAGCGTGGAAGGCGGTGCAGGAAAAATACGGCGGGACCGGTACCTCCCGGGAAATTCTGAACGGAGTGCTGGCGGGGGCCACGGGAACGGATATCGCGGCGAGGATCGAACTGGCGAGAAGATGGGGTGTTCTGGACCGCGTTGCCGGCCAATGGCCCGCGACGGCCTCACAAAGCAGCGCCGGGCAGGAGGCATGGCTGGGAGCGCTGCGCGAGACGGCCCCGCCGGATGCGGAGTCGCGGGTGATGAAGTTTGCCGCAGAGGTGGAGGCGAGCGGAGGATTTTCAGGAGTCCAGCGGATCATCGAAAAGATGGCTGCGCCCGGCACACCGCTATACGATCGTGTGCTGCAGGAAGCCGCCACTCATGATCTGGAGGAGGGTGCCGCTCAAAAGGCGGACTGGATTCTTGCCAAAGTGAACCCGGCGGCAGCCCCCGCTACTGCGGAAACGCTGATGAAGCACTGGTCGGAGGCGGACCCGCTGGCGGCCTCGGAGTGGCTCAACGCGGTGCCGAAGAGTGCGCCGTGGAGGAATGCAGCCGTCCTGGCATTTGCAAAGGCCATCGAGTTTCACGATCCCTAGGCGGCGGCAGAATGGAGAAAGGCGGGTGGCGGAAGATAGGTTTCACTTTGGATTTTGCTGAAGCCATGAAAGGAGGTCAGCCATGGACTGCGGCGGAAGGGCTGATTCAAAGCCCGGGGGCATGAGGGAGAGTTTGGCGGAGGTGAGAGACCGGA
>DATAIE010000597.1:0-12208 GCA_036262875.1 Verrucomicrobiales bacterium | reverse complement strand
TTCGAGCCGCCACCGGTCGCTCTGCGCCGGCTGGAATTCGCGAAGAAGTGAGGTTTGCGGAAGCCTGCGCGATCCATTGGGGAAGTGCGGCAACTCAGGCCCGGTACATCATGGCCCGCGATGCCGGGGGAGACCGCCGGTTGTTCGTCCGCCAGGAAAAGGACGCCGCCCGGCAACTGCACGCGCTTCAGAGCGAAGACTCACGCATTGGATTCGAAGCCTCGAATCAATATTACTACGTGCCGCTGGACCTCGTCGAAAAAGTGATTCACTGCCGCTGGCTGGAGGCCGGGGGCTGATTAGAGTCCGTTATTTTTCCTTCGTGAAGACCCGCTCTCCTCCACCGCGCCGCTTTACGGTCATCTGGTTTTTGGCGGCGTCGAATGTAAAGACCGCCGCGCCCTCGATCTGAAATTTATCCTCGGCTGTGGCTTCGAGCGGGACCGCGGATTTCGCGCCCGGTGGTTGAAAGTAGAGTGTTCCGCCATCTCTGGTAACCGTGGCTTTCGCGGGCGCGCCGGGAGCGGAATAAACTCCGACATACCGGTCCAGCACGTCCGGGTTGACCGCGACCGATTCGAGGGCTGGAATCTGAAACGGTTTGTTATAGTAGATGTCGATGGCTCCGCTCACGATATTGGCCACCGGGTAAATCTTTGCGTTCGTGGTGTAGGCCACCGCCAGCTTTTCCTCCGGCTCGTAAACCAGCCACGATCCGTAGTTGTCGCCTCCGCCCGTGGCCCCGTAGAAGGTCTTGCCTGCGTAGGTAAAGGGGATGATCCCCAAACCTTCGCCGTCCCTGATCGTTTTCATCCGGTCGAGGCTTTCCTTTGACACCAGCTTTCCGTCAAACAGCGCCTGAATGAATTTGGCCAGGTCGTTCGGAGTCGACATAATCTGGCCCGCGCCGTAGGCGATGCTGGGGTGGGTTTCGCGCACCGGCTGCCAGTCACCGCCGAAATGAATATAGGTCAGGCTTTCGTTTTTATTCGCATCGAGGAATCCGGTGGCGGTGTAGGTTTCCGCCAGTCCGATTTTGGAAATAATTCGTTCCTTGAGGGCTTCGGCGTAGGATTTGCCGGTTATCTTTTCGAGAATGAGAGTTAAAATGAAATAACCGGAATTGCTGTAGGACTGCTTTGAGTCCGGTTCGAAGTCCGGCGCGGCTTTGACGATCAGGGCGAGTATTTCATCCTTCGTTATTCCATTCGTCCAGTTTCGTTGAGGATCCCAGGTGCGATGCATGTTAGGGATGCCGCTGCGGTGTGAGAGCATTTGCAGGATGGTAATCTTCCCGGCGTTCGGAACCTGCGGGAGAAATTTGTCGAGGGTATCGGTCAGTTTCAGCTTCTGTTCGTCGACGAGCTGCAGGATCATCACCGCGGTGTGCATCTTTCCGATCGAAGCGATCCGGAACCGGTTGGCCCCGGTCAAAGGTTTCTTTTCGGTTCCGTTGATCTGGCCGTATCCGATCGCGCGGCTGTAAAGAACCTTGCCGTCTTTGGCGATGGTGAGGCTCCCCATGGCCTTATTTTTTTCGGCGAGCCGGTCAAAGAACTGGTCGAGTTTGGCTTTGTCCAGCGTCTGTGCGTAGCTGGTTGTGAACAGCGCCAGGGTGATCGAAACCAGGAGCAATATTTTGATTTTCATAAGAACACCTCTTTTTTTGCGTTGGTGACTTTCTGCACCTGCGTTCGCAGAACTGCCGCCACGGCGGCGACGACGCTCGAAGCAAAGGTGCCGATTAATCCGATCATTACAGGGCCCGCGCTGTCATCTCCCGTTCCCGCAGAGAGAAACATGACCCACGCGATGCCCGCCAGCATCAGGAAACCGATGGCGAGGGCGGAGTGTTTGATATGCCGCAAAGCTCTGGCCGACAATTCCGAGAAAGTCCTGTTTCCGTCGATGTAGATTAACAGCTTAAACGCCTGATACAGCGCGAAAAGAAAGAGGGCGGCCTGCATGTACGCGCCGGCTAAAAAGAGATAGATCTGCCAGGCGGTGTTCGGTGTCTTGGCTGCTTCCCTGGCGATCATTCGCGGCAGCGGAAAAATGCACACCGCCAGCGCGGCAATGGCGATCAGAGTAATGACCAGCCTCAAGAACAAGGTGGAGCCTCGATTCATAATGCACTTCATCACGATTTTTGCGTGCTCCCGGATAATGGCCGCCAGCGTTTCGACGAACACCCAAAGGGATAAACTGAACTGTCCTCTTCCGGCCTCGACGCGCTCGCGGCACAGGTCGTTGAAGGTTTGCTCCATCCCCTCGCCAAAGCGCTCGCGATGCGCCTTCGGGTAGAGGCGAAGAAGTTTCGCATACCAGTTTCCGCGCCGTCGCATGACAGGTTCAGATGTCATGAGCGGGGGAGTTCGGTGCCAGTTGTTTCTTTTTGGCGACCGCGAGGACCTCGCGATATCGCTCCAGTTCAGCCGCGAGCGTACCTTGCCCAAGGGCTGTCATTTTATAGTAGACCCGGCGCTCATCGTCCAATTCGGGATCCACTTTCCTCTCACTCTCGCATATCAAACCCGCCTCGATCATGCGGCCGATCGACCCGTAGAGCGTTCCTGGCCCCATTTTTACTCTCCCCTGCGATTCGGCCACTACCTGCTTCATGATTCCATAGCCGTGCCGCTCACCAGTTGAAAGCGCCAGGAGGATATGCAGCACCGCCGGAGTCAGGGGCGCGTTGGAGGAATTTCCGGCCATGGCCGTGAACTATATCCGTGACGGATATATGTCAAGGCGTTTGTTCCACTGCGAAGAATTCAAGTCGTTTAACCCTGCCCGAAGAACGCCCGGCACCTCGCCGGGACCAATGCCGACTGCGCTCTGAGATTATGGCGGGGACTTTCCTGCAACGAACCGAATGCCTGACGTTTCATTTATTCCGCCCCGGTAAAAGGTCGGCTGGACCGGAGCCCCCGCGCAGCATTGAGGGGGTCTCCGGTCCGCCTTACTTCCGCAGCAACCAAGCAGAAGAATCGTTTACATGGGCAGCGCATTGCGCTGCTGGAAATCCATTTTCGGAGAACAAATTAATTGTTAGTGAAGACTGTTTGTCTGTGTTTGCCCGGGCATAAATTCTGCTGAATCCGGCGGCGCGGGCTGAGAAATCGGTTCGTGAATGACAATCGGGGAAAGGGATCAAAAGGGGCTTCGCCTTCCTGATGAAAGCAAAGAGCATACCAACCGCTTTCGCCCGGCACGCCGATTGCTTTGCATACTCTTCATGGAAAAGATGAAACCTCTCATTGCCAATTCAGAACCTCTGGACGCCCGTCAGTTGCGCGCCTTGTGCGTGCTGGGAATGACGGGCAGTTTTACCGAAACTGCGCGCCGTCTCCACCTTACCCAGTCTGCCATCAGTCACTCGATGAAAGCCCTGGAAACCGAGATGGGGATGCCCCTCATCGAGCGCAGCGGCCGCAAGGCGCTGCTCACGCAGGCCGGTCAAACCCTGGTGGCGCGCGCGGAGCGGATTCTCACGGAGATGAGCAAGGCCCGCGGTGAAATTCAGCATCTGGCACGCTGGGGAGGCAGCCGCCTGAGACTGGGGGCGAGTGCTACCGCCTGCCAGTATCTGCTGCCGCCGGTGATCCGCGAATTTCGCCGGCAGTTTCAGCACTGGCAGATCGAGGTCAGTTCCCGCGACACGCTGACCAGTCTTGATGACGTGAAGGAGGGGCTCATCGACCTCGCCCTCTGTATGGATGCGCCCGGCACCGAACGGGACCTTGAATTTCGCCCGCTGTTCAGCGAGGAAATCCGCGTGGCGGTCCCCGCAGGCCACCGATGGGTGACTCAGAAATCCATTGCCGCCGCAGATCTGGTGAAGGAGCCGCTCCTGAGCTACACGGCCTCCAGCTATCTCTCGCAGATTATCCGGACCCACATCGAGCGTGAGGGGCTGCGCATGCCGCCGCCCGCCATCGAACTCGGCAGCCTCGAAGCCATCAAAGAAATGGTGATCCTCGGAATGGGGGTGGCACTCATGCCCGCCTGGGTAGGCACTGCTGAGCTGGCGGAAGGCACACTTGCGATGGTCCCCCTCACCGGCAAAAAACTGAGCCGCCGCTGGGGCATCGCCTACCGCCGGGGACGCCGCCTCAGCCATGGCGAGGAGACGTTTGTGAAACTCTGCGCCACCACCGGTCTCGAACTGACGGGAGTGAAGGCGGCATAAGAATGACAAAGCCGAAGCCGGAAATCAGAATGACGAAATGATGACGTTCGTCATTCGGATTTCTCGTTTCGGACTTTTCGCGTCTCCTTTCCGTCTGGACCCGCTTGCCGCCCCCGGCATTCTCCTCCATTGCCAGGCGCATGAATAACAGCGCACAAACTCCTGTCACCGGCGTCCGGCTGCTGGTCACGGGCGGCACGATCGACAAAATCTATGATGCCACGGAAGGGCGACTGGGGTTTGAGCACACGAAAGTCCTTGAGATGCTGCGGCAGGGAAGAGTGCCGCTGCCGGAGGCGTGTGTGCAAACCGTGATCCTCAAGGACAGTCTGGAAATGGTGGATGCCGACCGTGAGGCGATTGCGAAGGCCTGCCGCGAGTCGGCAGAGGGGCGGCTCGTCATTACACACGGTACGGATACCATGGTGCTGACGGCGCGGCATCTGGCAAAAACGGTCGAGGGACGGACAATCGTGCTGACGGGTGCGATGGTCCCGTTCTCGGTCAATCACTCAGACGCCCTTTTCAACTTTGGCTTTGCTTTCGCGGCGGCACGGCTGCTGCCGCACGGAGTCTATGTGGCCATGAACGGATGTGTCTTTCCGTGGGACCGCGTGGAGAAGAACCGCGCCTCCGGCTGGTTCGAGGAGGTCGCCGCGGGGCAGGCTACTTCGTAGCCTCCTTTGCCGGCTTGTCGCCCAGCTTCAGGGTGGGGACTTTGGCATCGGCGGACACATTCAGGGCGATCCAGTGACCGGCGGCGGAATGGCCGGGGAAGCCGCAGGCAAAGGCGTACTCGCCCGCCTCATCCGCCGTGAAACTGAACGTGCTTTTGCCGTAGGAGATTCCCACGAGGTGCTTCGGCACGGCGGCGCCTTTGAAGTAGGGTTCGGGCATCTGGATCTTCCCGATATTGTCTTTCTCGATGACGATGAGGCTGTGGGGAATCGGACTGGGATTGATGTAGGTGACTTCCACCGTCCAGTCTTTGGGGAGTGTGTAGATGGCCGTGCCTTTGGAGAAGCCGTTGAAATTCATCCCGTGGTTGTCGTCGTTCCACACGGCGACGAGGGTAATCTTCACGGTCTTTGGCTTGTCGCCCAGTTTGAGAAAATCCGCCTCGGTGATGCCCTCGAAGAGTTCCTTCTTCAATCCGGAAGAGGCTGCGTCGCCATGCCCGGCGTGAGGGTCTTTGTTTTCCGCCGCGGGCTTGGCCGGTTCCGCCGGCTTGGGCGGTTCCTGAGCCAGCACGGTCAGAGGAAGAACAAGGGCAGGGACGAGTCGGGAGAGTTTCATACAAAGAAAAAGGGAACCGCTCACTGCGCGGCGTCAACCCGGCGATTGCCGGTGCCGCGGAGGAGCGGTTCCCGTGTTGAGAGGGGTTACTTCTTTTCGAGCGGAGCCGTTTCGGCACCCGCGGGCACCTTGTCGGCGGGAACGATCTTCCACAGGGCACCCGGAGCACTGGTGGCCGGGTCCACGGGGCCGCCGTAGTTGGCCGTTGCGTGCGTGATGTAGAGGTTGCCGTTTTCGTCTTCACCACCGCTGGTGGGGCGGAGGGCGACATCGAGGTCGAGCATCTCCTGCATCAGCCACTTGCCGGCACCATCGCGTTTCAGGCCCCAGATTTTTCCGCTGCCCCAGTCCGCAGTGTAATACGTCCCCTCCAGAGCGGGATAGTCCTTCCCGCGGTAGCAGCCCACTCCGATGACGCAGATGCCCTGATCCACATGGCTGTATTCCGCGATGGGGAGGACGCCCACTTTGGGATAGTTTTCGGGGTCCACGGCCTTTTCCTTTCCGTCCTTATCCTTCACGAGTTTCATCGGGAAGGGGTGGCTGCCACACATGAATTTCCATCCGTAATTCTCGCCGCCCTTGCTGGAGGCGGGCTGGAAATCCACTTCCTCCCAGTGATTCTGGCCGATGTCGGCGATATAGAGATCGCCCGTCTTGCGGTCGAAGGAGAAGGTCCATGGATTCCGGATGCCGTAAGCCCAGATTTCAGGTTTGGCCTTCGGATGCACTTTGGAAAATTGTTCCTCGCTCACTCCAAAGAGAGTCATCTGCTGGAGAGGGGTGATGAACGGGTTGTCCTTCGGAATGCTGTAGGCGCGGTCGGCGCTGCTGCTGTTCACGTCGATGCGCAGCATTTTGCCCAGCCAGGTGCTGAGATCCTGGCCGGCATCGATCACATCGCCCTCCCAGCCGCCGTCGCCCACTCCCACGTAGAGATAACCGTCCGGGCCGAACGCCATCTTGCCGCCGTGGTGATTGCAGTAGGGAAAATCGATCTGCATGATGACCTTCGCGCTCGCGGGATCCAGTTTGTCAGGATCGGTTTTGGAAACGGTGTATTCCATCAGCATCGTGGCCCCGTTGAACCAGAGATCGGCGTAGCTGACGTAGACCTTGCCGTTTTCCTTGAACTTCGGATGGAACTCGACGGCGTAGAGGCCCTCTTCGAGAAAGGAACTGAGGGTTTTGTCTTTGAGGTCGAGGAAGGGCTTTTTCAGGAGTTTGCCGTCCTTCACGATGCGGATGAGGCCATTGCGCTCACAGACGAAAAGCCGCCCCGAGCCGTCGCGGGCGGAGGAAACGTGAATGGGATCGATGAGACCATCGACGACCTTGACGAGCGCGATTTTTGCCGCGCCGGGGATCGAGCCGCCTGGTTGTGCCACGGCGTCCGCAGCGCGTGTGGTGGAGGGCAGGAGCGCCGCGAGGGTGAGAAGTGACAGTGATAGTGGTTTCATAGGTTGCTGTAACCACTTACTTACAGGAGGGCCAGGCCCCGTGACAAGCTCCGGGCGCGCGGATTTTATTTAACAATTCCTGACGGAAATCAGGTTGCGCCCCGCAGACGTTGCACCAGCCGCTCTCTTGCCGCCGTGACCCCTTTGTAGTCCGCGACCTCCGCCGGCATGGATTCCAGGGCGCGGGCGAGCCTGGCGGAAATGTCAGGAAAAGCGGCGAATCCGTCGAGCCGGTGAGTGCTGACCCGAATGGCAAACAGGACGCCGCCGCCAGGCAGTCTGGAGAAGAGCTGCTGTTCCAGACGCAGCCATGTATTGCTCAAATCAGCCGCAGTGCCGGGCGGCGGAAAACGGTGACGCGGATGGTGGTCAAGGCCGGCATTCGCGCTGAGGCCCCAGTTATCCCGCAGCCAGACAGCGCCGGGAGCGAGGCGCGCCAGAAAGGTGTCGATGCCGCGGCCCAGAGAACTGTTCAAGCCAGGGACCGGACCATGGACCTCACTCACCGGCAACCCGGCCTTTTCCGGCAGGGACCATGAAGAGGGAAAGCAGACCACGCCGCCGGCCACGCGAAGCAGACCCTCCGCATCCGGTGCGAGCACGAGCCAGTCCGGTTCGCAATGCCGGGCCGCAGAGAGGGCATCCGCAAAGACCTGCCCGGACCACGCGGACAACAGCGAGACGGCCTCCTCCAGCGCAGACGGGGCAGGGGACGGTACCAGCGCACAGGCCTCTGGAGCCTCTGCGAGTAAAGAGGAGCGCAATTCCCTAACAAAAAACGCTTCCTCCGACGGTGCGAAAAACTCCCCGCCGGTGCCCTGCCGGAGACCCATATGAAAACGATAGTCCCCGTCAGGGAGGATGCGGAGCCAATCGACGGGCATGGGTGCCATAACGCGGCCTTTGCGGACTCCCTTACAGGTGCCCGCCGCCGGAGGACCTGTCGTTAGAAAAGCTCCGTCAGATATTGCTCCCGCACGCCGCGACCGTGCACGCGCACCCAGTAGATGCCGCGTTTGCCGCGGATTTTGGAGTCCGGTTCGAAGTTGATCGTATTGTCATATACGAAACTGTAGTCGACGGCGATTTCCCGGCCCTTTGGCTCTTCACCCCATGGGATGGCCTGGGTGGGGCGGGCGGTGAGCTTCCAGATGCGCACTTTCGTGTCGTCCGGGAGATTGGAGGTATTGTAAAACGACCAGGCGTTGCCTTTCACGTAGTCCAGAGGATAAAGGCCGCGGCCGGGGTAGGACCATGGATCGTGAGCTTTCTTTCCGCCGCTGTCCATGCACCACATTGCGGAGAAGACGCCGTCGCGCCCAAAGCCGGCATTGGCCATGGGAGGATTCAGGCACCAGCGGCGGTGTCCGCGGCGCTCGCGGTTGTTGTCCCCGCCATCGCAGATGTAGCCGTCCACCGTGGACGCCATGTCGTGCTGACCCATGCTTAAGTTGCACCGGTTGGTCGAGTGGCCGAGGGAGTGGCTGATGGTGCCCTCTTTGGCGCAGGCCTTCGCGGCATCGTCGGCGCCTTCCACCATGGAGGGCTCAGTGCCCACTTCATCGTAGAGTCCGCTGAGGAAACGATAGGCGTTCAGGCGGCAAATCGCCTCATGCACTTCCTTGTTCGCCAGCGACTTCGGTTTGTCCCGCTGGAGAATGGCGTGCAGGCCGGTCCGGATTTCCTCTTTCGTCCGGGGATACAGCCGCCCTTTGGCCGGTTCGCCGGCGACTTCATCGCCGTCATCCCCGCTTCCCTGAGGCGACGTGCTGGTGCCGGAGGGAGCCGGGGTGGCGGGCTTGAACGGAGCCGGGCTCGTGCCGGAGGGCTTGGATGGAGAGGGTTTGGTGAATCCACCAGGGGCGGGCGCGGGGGCCGGCTTGTCGCCCAGGTTCTTGAGATAGAGGATATCCGGAGGAAGAAGCTCCTCCCTGGGGACGGTAACCTTTTCCGAACTGTTCTTGCGCTGGATGATGACGTTTTCGCCGTCCTGTTTCACAAGGCTGCCTTCAATGGTTTGGCCGCGGACGGTTTGCCATGCGCGAATTTCGGCAGCGGTAAGGGCTCCCACGAAAAGGAGCGAAAGGAGAAGAGGACGGATCATAGTTCGGCTGCCGGAATAGCGAAGCTGGACGGATATTTATTAGGCTTTTTTGCGACGGGGCCGGTACTTATTCCCGAGAGCCTCTGCAAGCGGGTCGGCGCCGGCCGCACAGAATCCTGCATGGAGGTGCCGCCGCCACCCCTCGGCGTGACGGAACTTCCCTGATTCGCTGCCGAGGGTAGCAGAGAAACCTTGCATTGTGATTAAATAAGAATCCATTCCCTGGGTGTCATCCAGCCATTGCTTTTGGCTCGCGTGGGCGGCAAGCGCCGCCGTTTTCCGGTCGAGCACGTCAGTTACATCCACGTAGGCTTCCGGATGCACGCGCTCTCCCAGCGGATTGCACAGCATGTGCGGCATGGAGTGGTAGACGGTGACGTCTCCGCTGCCCGGCTTCGTCGCCGGCGTGCTTTGGTAATTGGGGAAGTTTTTACAAAAGGCCGCCGTTACCGCCAGACGGCAGGTCTCCGTGTGATCCTCCATGTAATCCACCGGGGGGTGGGTGAGCACCACGGAGGGATTCACCTTTCGCATTACGGCGGCCACTTTGCGCAACAGCGGCAGGCTGTAGAGAATCTCGATGTCGTCCGCGACCGGGGGGTGCCACACCGCCCCCATGAGGCGGGCCGCCTCTTTTGCCTCGGCCCGGCGGACGGTGCGGGTGCGGGCTGCGCTCATCACGGCACTCCCCTGGGAGCCGGTGGAGAGGTTCATACAGTGGATTTTCCAGCCACGGTCCCGCAGTTGCAGAAGGGTGCCCGCCATCGAAAATTCGATGTCATCCGGGTGGGCGGCGATGGCGAGAGCGGTGCGATTCATGCTCCCGGAGAAAACCCTGACGCGTATCCTCTGCAACGGGCAATGTCCTGAGCCTCTCCTTGCATTCCCCCTGGGCCATTCCTACATAGCCCCCAGCTATGCCGCCTATCGTCAAGTCCATCGTCCGCTTTTACCAGTCTTCGATCGGGAAGAAGATCATCGTCGCCGTCACGGGTGCCGCCATGATTCTGTTCGTCATCGCTCACATGATTGGAAATCTCCTCGTTTTCGCCGGACCCGCGGCGCTGAACGGCTACGCTAAAAAGCTGGCGGACCTGGGCCCCCTCCTGACGCTGGCCCGCCTCGGGCTGCTGGCGGCGGTGGCGCTTCACATCCTCTGCACCGTGCAACTGGTGATCGCCAACAGGGCGGCCCGTCCACAGCCCTACGGCATCCAGGCCACCCGCCAGGCCTCCAGGGCCAGCCGGACGATGATTCTGAGCGGCCTGACGATCCTGCTGTTCGTTATCTATCACCTCATGCACTACACGTGGGGAGTGATGAACAACTACTACGATCCGGGAAACACCCGCTACTTTTTGCCGAATGGCGACCACAACGTCTACAATATGGTGGTGGATGGCTTTGGCTGGGCGCCGGCCTCTCTCTTCTACATTGTGGCGATGGGGCTGCTGTTCATGCACCTCAGCCACGGCTTTGCCAGTGTTTTCCAAACGCTGGGCTTCACCACGCCGAAGGCGCGTCAGGTCATTGAACTGACGGGTAAACTGGTTGCGCTGGTGCTGTTTGCCGGAAATTCCCTGATGCCGCTGGCGGTTCTTTTCGGATACGTGAAGTGACGCGCTGTCATTGACACCGCGCCGCTTCTCCGGGATGGTGGCGCATGAATATCCGTCTCCTTCCGTTGGTGGCGATCGTTGGATCGCTCGGCTTCATTTCCCCGCTTCGCGCCGATGACAAACCGGCCGCCAAATCGAATGCGGAGGAAAAATCCGCAAAGGAGGACAAGAAGGACATGCCGGATTACATCCGGTTTACCGATGACGCGAAGAGTGCCCGTCTTGAGATCGCCATCAAGTCATTCAAGCTTCCCTCCGGTGCTGTCGTGGATCTCGTGGGCGCGGTCCACATCGCCGATGCGTCGTACTATGCGGACCTGAACAAGCGCTTCGATACCTACGATTCCGTCCTCTTTGAACTCGTCGGCGATCCCAAACTGGTCACCGACAAAGAGGAGGTGAAGGCGGAAAAGGAACTGGAGAAAGCCGGGAAATCCGGCGGCGGAGCCATCCGGTTTATTCAGACCACTGCCGGTCGTCTCCTCAAGCTGACCTTCCAGCTCGGCCAGATCGACTACACGAAGCCCAACATGGTGCACGCCGATGCCTCCGCCGCGGAGTTTGCCAAAATGCAGAAGGAGCGCGGTGAATCCATGATGACGCTTTTTATCCGCGCCATGAAGGCCCAGATGAGCGGCGATCTCAATGACCTCCCGCTCCAGGACCTCGATACGTTCGGGCTCCTCCGCATCCTGATGAGCAAGGACTCCGCCGCGGAATTCAAGATCGTCCTCGCGAAGATGTTCGACCAGGCGGAATCGATGACCAGCCTCATGGAAGGCGAAGAGGGCTCCGCGATCCTCACGGGCCGCAATGAAGTGGTGCTCAAGAAAATCAAAGAGGTCCTCAGCGACAAATCGAAGAAACACATCGCTGTTTTCTACGGTGCCGCGCACATGCCGGGAATCGAGGGCATGATCGTGAAGGAACTGAAGGCCGAACCCGCCGGCGAACAGTGGCTCGCAGGCTGGACGATGCCGCACGAGGCACCGGAAAAGAAGGACAAGGAAGTGGAGGCGGAGAAGAAGCAGCCGTAATGGCGCGGTCTGCCGTTCCCACACGGGTGCATCAGGTTTGCACAGGGACACCGGCAAATCTCGCATCCTCCCGCAGTCCGCGCCGAACGGGATCTGTCTCATTGACAAAGGCGGGAGCCAGAAACCAGTCCATGATCTTGTCATGGCGAAAACGCCAGCCATCGGCAACGCTGTTCTTGCGGAGCAACCGGTGTTTCGCAAGGAATTCGGCAATACCTTCGAACCCTGTCATGGAAATCAGCGGTGCGCCTGTGAGCCGGGTGGTGAGGAGATGTTCGGCAAACGGCAGGGAAGGGAAAGGATCTTTGTGAGAGGCCACGTATTCTTCCATGAGGTGATTCATGCGCTGCGCGAGGAGGCGTAAAGGATCGGGAGTTTCGCCCGCCGCGAGAAGTTCGGAAATGAAGACAGCATCCATGGGATTGCCCAGCTGGCGGCGCATGGCCGTGGTGGTTGGATCGTCAGAAGGCCGGGCTTCCAGGTCGTGAAGGAAGGTTTGC
>DATAIE010000596.1:0-3922 GCA_036262875.1 Verrucomicrobiales bacterium | reverse complement strand
CGCGGAAAAGCCCGCCGCAGCCATCACCGCCGGTGACGACCCGGTGAATGTGGAAATAGAAAGGATAGGAACAGATCCCGGTACGGGAGGGAACGCGGCACGGCAGGCGGAACTGGCCACCCGGTTCCGGGAAGCACCCCTGTCGCAACTGAGCGAACTCCGGTCCATGCTCGACTCGTGGCGGCCGGGCACGGAAAAGGAAGTCGCCCGCGCAGTGATTGATTCCCGTCTTGCAGAGGAGGATGCGTCCTCTGCCGCTCCCGACACCGCGGCACCGGACGCAGAGATCGCGGCGCTCGCAGAAAATTCCGGCGAGGATGACGATCATTTGGATGCCTGTCTGAAATGGGCGGCGCAGGATCCTGCCGCTGCGATGGAAGCAGTGCTGAAGATGCCGAAAGGGGAACCCCGCTTCGAAGCGGTGAACCAGATGGCAAGTGTGCTGGCAGTGGATGATCCCGCAACTGCGATGGAGTTCCTCCTCAAATCCGGCGAGAACCATTTAAGCCAGGGCGCGGCGGAGACCTGTCTAGCGCTGCTCGGCAAAGACAAGGCCGCCGTCGGGAAGGTGCTGAAACGAATGAATTCCCAACAGCAGCAAAACCTGGCAACAGCGTTGCGGGAGCGCCTCGCAAACGGCGCGGGGGAGGAAATGGAAGACGGAGACATCGGCGTGCTGGGAGCCGCAGCCCTCGGGCTGCAGGAAGGGCCCGGAAAACAATCACTGCTCCTCGAATTGTTCCGGCAGGGTTTCAATTTTACAGACGCACACCCCCTTCTAAAGGAAGCGCGGCAGCAGGAAGGATTCTCTCCCGAAAAGCGCCCGGAAGACGCAGCGTTTGCGGCGGCTCAATTCGAGAAAGAAGTAGCCCATGATCCTGCGGGTGCGGTGGCAGCCCTGAAGGAACAACCCTTTCTGACCCAGGAAGGAAAGGCCAGCGTGATCACCGCGGCGGCACCCGTGGTCCTTCCTCAACTTTGCCGGACCGGTCACGTGGCGGAAGCCGTGCAGTTGCTCAACGAGGTCCGTGATGCGGCAGCCTGGCGAAAAGGGTTCAATGCCGTGCTGCCTTATTGGATGGACAGCGATCCGGCCGCAGCGCGGGCGGCGTTCGAGGCGGCTCCGCTGACGGCGCTGGAAAAAGAGAGATGGAGAAGGAATCCGGCGTTTTTGCTGAATCCGTAACCATTACTGGACCGCGTTCAGGCACCGGCGGACTCATACAGCTTTGCGAGGCGGCGGGCGTGTTCGTCGTAAGCGGATTCGAAGAGTTGCTCCGCCCTGGCAGCCCCGGCGACGTTGGCGGCAGTAAGGACTTTGGGGGGATGGCCGGCGGCGGTGAGGAGGGCGGCGGTTTCGGCTTTGATGGAATTCACGAGCAGACAGCCGCCAATGGTGGAGCCAGGCGCGACGGGCGTATCAAGGCCGGGGATTTTCACCATGGCGTCGCCGACCGGGGCACCCGTATCGAGGACGATGTCCGCGAAGTCCTGGAGCTTTTTGCCGTCGCGGTGGCGGGCGGTGCTCGCTTCGCTGTGAGTGCGGCTGATGATAGCGACGACGGGCACTTTATGGCGCTGGAACTCCTCCGCCATCTCGACGGGCACGACATTGCAGCCGCTGGACGAAATGATGAGGGCGCTGTCCAAGGGAGAGAGGCTGAAGTTCCGCAGAATGCGGGGAGCGAGCCCGCTCACGTTTTCCAGGAACATCGCCTGGCGCTGACCATTGGCACCGACGACGAGATTGTGAAAGCTCAGCGAAAGTTCGACGATGGGATTGAAGCCCGGGAACGATCCATAGCGCGGCCACATTTCCTCCACCATGATACGGCTGTGACCGCTGCCGAACACATGGACCATGCGACCGGCCGTAATGGTGGCAGCAAAAAGAGCGGCGGTCTTTGCAATGGAGGCGGACTGGCTTTCGACGGCGTCGAGGATGCGGCGGCAGGAGGAAAGGTAATCGGCGCTGGGTGAAGTCATGCGCCGAGTGTTCCCCTCCTGACGGGCGGCGCAAGTTGTCTCTTTACCGGCGGGCAATCCGGAGCACTCCATGGAGGATGGACGAAAGTTTTGTGCGGGCACAGATGAAGGGCGGGGATATCCGCCGGATGACGGCTGCTTTTTACCGGCGCGTGAGGACGGATGATCTCCTGGGGCCGCTCTATCCGCCGGATGACTGGGAGGGGGCCGAGCAGCGTCTCGCGGATTTTCTGTGTTTCCGGCTGCTGGGTGAGCAAAAGTACGTCCAGGAGCGCGGCCATCCCCGGCTGCGGATGAGGCACGCGCCCTTTTCCATCGGGATCGCGGAGCGCGACCGCTGGCTGGCACTGATGGATGCGGCGATGGAGGAAACGGAAGTGCCGGAGCTGTCTCTGTCTGTACTCCGGCCCCTGTTCCGGCAGGTGGCTGATTTTATGCGCAACCGGGAAGACCCGGAGCCATCCGGAACACGCGGGCACTCTTGACGGTGCCGGGACGCGGCTGCACCTTTACGGGAATCCCGTGAAGTATTATACCCCCCACCTCATTCTGTTTTGTGTCTTCCTCGCGGCGCTGATTCCCGTGCTGTACTATTACCGGCGGCGGAATCCCCATCCGCGGTTTCGCCCCAGTGCCGGAGAGATGATGCTCGTTACACTCTTCGCTCTGGCGATTGGAGTTCCCTCCTGTTATTTCCTTGGGAATTTGTTCCGGAAGGACGGCATCGACATGAAGAAGCTAACCGAAAAGCCGGACGAAGGAGCGGGCTGGTCCAACAACACCAGCATTCCCCAGGAGGATCCGGACGAGAAAGACCGGAAGCGCCGGCACAGGGACGATGACTGAATTGAGGGCATGCCGCTTCGCGGTTTGAGGCGGGGCTTGCGCCGGGAAAACGGGCACGCTACGACTGGTGGACTATGTCTGAGGAATTCCATGTCGTCCCGCACGCCCTGCACAACGAATTGATCGCCGCCGCCTACCGCCACCGCGGCTACACCGCTGTGGAGGCTGACGATGCCGCGAGGTTCTGCGACATGGCGAGCACTCACGGGATTCGCACACACAACGGACTCAAGTCGCTGCACCTGGACGAGCATTTTGGAAGCAAGGCCGGCGGCTGCGTGCCGGGAGCCGTAATGGAGGAGGTGCCCTGCCGCTTCGAAGGCTCGAAGATTTGGAACGCAAACCGCAAGCTCGGCCAGAGCACCGCCTTTGCCGCCATGGAGGAGGCGATCCGGCTGGCGGACCGCTACGGGATCGGGCAGGTGAGTGTGGACAATGCGTTTCACTACCTGTGGGGCGGCGGCTATGTGATGGATGCCGCAAAGCGCGGATACATCGCCTATACAAACTGCACCGCAGCGCTGGCGGAGGTGGTGCCCTTTGGCGGAAAGTTTCCCACGCTGGGCACGAATCCTCACAGTTGGGGATTTCCAACTCAGGAGGCGATAGGCTATCCGGTGGTGATCGACTGGGCGACCAGCACAGTGGCGATGGGACGCGTGCAGCAGTTGAAACGCGAAGGCAAAACGCTGCCGCCAAACGCCGCAGTGGACAAAGACGGGAATCCCACCACGGACCCTAATGCCGTGTCCGCGCTGGTGCCTTTCGGCGCGCACAAAGGATACGGCCTCGCTTTGATTAACGAGATCGTGGCCGCACTCATCGGCGGTTCCCTTCCGACCCTGCGGAACCGCCCGGCCCCGGCGGACGAGAAGCGGACATGCTGTTTCTACTTCCAGGTGATCCATCCGGATGCGATCAGCAGCGGCCTCTTCGCGAAAGGCCGCTCGCAGCAGGAAAACCTGAAGGCCGTGCTGGCGGACGTCTTTGGCCATGGAAACGAGAACTGCACCCTCCCCGGCCAACCGGAGGCAAACGCCGCCGCAAAGACCGCGAAGGCCGGAGGCCTGTTGTTCTCCGCGGCGGAGAT
>DATAIE010000595.1:0-2692 GCA_036262875.1 Verrucomicrobiales bacterium | reverse complement strand
AGCTCAATCTCAGCCCCAAGACGGTTTCGGTGCACCGGGACCACATCAAGGAAAAACTCTCCTTCGCCACGAGCGCAGAGATGCTCCGCGAGGCCGTTCGGTGGGTGGAGTCTCAAAGTTAGAGTGGTTGGCAAAACAAATATCCGGAAAGCAGGCAGCCTTCCGTGATCTCCCGCTGACGCGGCCTCGCAACGAGACGTGGCCTCACAACGATTCGGAGCCCTGAAAGGGCATGGCAGCAAAGCCCGGGGCAAGCCAGCGCAGCGGCGCAGCCCCGGGTAAGTCCAGCTGGAAGCGTAAGCCCTGAACAGGGCGGGACAATTTTCCCGGAACTTCTCCGACCGACCGCCCCTGGCCGGAAGCACAAGCTGACAGCGAAGGGATATCCCGCCCCTTGCAGGGCTCATCTCTTTGCGCGGAAGGTCCCAGGGCTGCGCCTGCTTCGCAGGCTGGCCCTGGGCTTTGTTCTTTCGCGCTTTCAGCGCTTTCAGAGAAGAAAGAATGCAGGGTGTTCACCGGGAGTGGATGTTAGTCTTCGTACGAAACCTTTCCCGGAAATTTCTTTTGGCAAACGCTCCAGGAGTTCGGCGCAGGCCGGTGCCGCATAGGCGATGCGCCTATTCACAGTCGGGACGGGCATGAATGGCCGGAACGGCGGCGATGGAGCAGGATGAGACCAGCAACTCATTCGATCTTTCCCCCCGTGAAATCATCCCCCCGCGTCCATCCGGAATGCCCAGCGGCCTTCTTTTCAATCAAGGGGGTTGCAGCCATCGCCATTCTTGTCACTGCCGCCGCCATTCTCGCGCGGAATTGGTACGATGCCCGGCACAGCCGGGAACACTTTCCGCCGTATCCGCCGGACCGCACCGCCCCCGCGGAGCAGCCGGCAAAGGGCAGCCCCGTTCTTCCATAAAGCCTCCCTCAGCCCCCGAATCATCCACCACGCTCACTTCCATGAAATCTCTCCCCGTATTCTTTCCCGGCTTCCTCCCGGGCAGCTTCGCAAAGCGGCTCGCGCCCGGCGACACCCGGGCCGCTGCGCCGGCGGAAAAACGGCCGGGCCGTCGCCCGCACCGGTTCCCTCCCCTCGATGGGTTCAATGCCCTCCTCGTGGCTGCGCTTCTTGTGCTGGCAGCCGTTCTTGTCGCAGTGCTTGCCACCGGCGCAGCCGTATTCGCCAACGGATGGCACAGGACAGCACACGGCTGGAATTTCTGAATCACAAAATAAAAAACAACCAACCCGACCCACCCCATGAGCACCTATGCCGACCTGGCAGAAATCGCCTCAAGTGACTTGCACAACCACGATACCACTGACTTCACAACCCATCCGGAGAATCCCAAAACAGCGGTGAGGAATTTTTTCCAGAAGGAACTCATTCCTGAAGTGAAGAGAGCCGCCATCGAAATCAACGCGCTGCAAGGCACTCACCGTGCCGATTGGATTTTGTACCCGAACGAGCGTTTTCCGGAATCCGTCGAACTGGTCATCGATCCCTCCTGCACGAAACGGGAGAACTACATCAGCTTTCGCATTGAACCGGATGACTTCGACGGCGGCGGAATATCGTGGTACACCAGCGACAATCCGATCAGCAGAAAAATCAGCGAGCCCCGATTGGCGCTGGTTGAGGATGTGATCCTCAGATTCATCGGCATGGCTTTCAGGGCGTGATTGCCGGTCAGCGGAGGAGAGCCCTAGCCAAGAGCAAACAGCACCCCGAACCAAAGAAAACTCGCCCACGCCAGCGGCAGCGTCCAATGCCGAAAACCGGGCGATTGCCTGCGTTGCGCATGGAGCAACAGCACGAGCGCTGCGGGGATCACCATCACTCCCGCGATCACCTCCACACCCATCAGGATCATCGATGCTCCCTGGTAGGGTTTACGCGATTCGTAAACACACCACGCACAAAGACCGTGACCGGCCAGAAGGAGGAGACTACAGAGCAAAATGGCCGGTTTCACTGCGTCGTCCTGGCTGACTGTTAGCGGGCTCCTGCTTCCGCCTCCGTACTCCTGCGAGGCCGGTCCAGCCAGATGCGCCGTCCATACGCCGCCGCAAAGACAAGACTTTGCGCGAGGACGATGCAGGCGGCGGGTGAGGCATCGTAGAAGTAGCTGGCATAGACGCCGAGAAAGGTGCAGGCGAGAGCGGAGACAATGGAGATGAGCACCATCCGGGAAAACCGTTTGGCGAGAAGGAAACCGGTCGCCCCCGGTGTGATCAGCATCGCCACGACGAGGATAATGCCCACCGCACGCAAAGCAGCCACGATAACGAGGGCCAGCACACACAGCAGCAGCAGCGTGAGGGCGCGCACGGACAGACCGATGACCTGCGCGTGCGAGGGATCGCAGCAAACCAGCTTGAGATCACGTCCGCGGACAGCCATCAGGAGCAGTGCAAGACCGCTGATGAGCGCCATTTCCTGAAGCTGTGCGTTATCGATGCCGAGGATGTTTCCGAGCAGAATGTGGTCGAGGTGCAGATCGCTCGTCGTGCGGGAAAACATGACGAGGCCCAATCCAAACATGCCGGTGAAGACCACCCCCATCACAGTGTCCTCTTTGATGCGGCTGTGCGTTTTGACATAGCCAGTGGCCAGCGCGCAGAAGAGTCCCGCCCCGAAAGCGCCGAGAGCCAGCGGCGCACCCACCCAATAGGCAAGCACAATGCCCGGCAG
>DATAIE010000594.1:0-9413 GCA_036262875.1 Verrucomicrobiales bacterium | reverse complement strand
TCCGGCCACGGAAGAATATTCCGTCGGCTGGTAAAGCCGTCTGTCAGGTATTTCGTGGACCACTCGTCGTTCTCCCGGGAATTCTGAGCGATGACGCTGGCCCCCAGCGCAATGTTCTCCCCCCCGCTGAAGACCTGCATTTCAGAAAGCGCGAGGAGGTAAACCTTGAAACTCTCGTCGAGATTGCTGGCGGTAAATTTCACATAGCGGGCGAGCGTTCCCGGCACCCGGATGCTGACCGGGTTTTCGAGCGGATCGGGAATGGGAATCCCGAAATTGTCCGCCACCACCACGGGCTGGGAAAAACCGGGATCTGCATCCGACGCGATTTCGACCCGGAAGCGGCCGGGAAATCCGAAACTGAGACGCGACGGAAATTCCTTGGAGCGCGCCGGAAAAACGCGGATCTCATTCAACGGGGCGTCGCGTCCGAGGTCGATTTTTACCCATCGCGTGCTTTCGGGCTGTTTTTCCGGAAGGCTCTGGTAGCCGGCGTGAGTCGAGCGCTGCCGGCCCTCCGGCAATCCGATGACGCTTTGGCCATCGACGAGGTTCGCGCGCCCCCATGAGGGCGGAGTCTCCAGGGAGTCTTCTACGCCGTAGTTCGTCACCTTGATATTGTCTGCGGAAAGTCCGGCGGCCAGATTGCGTCCGCCCTGGAGCACGAGAATCTCCCCCAGCGCAAAGACCGCCTGGCCGCCACCGTTCCAGGGACGCGTAGCGGTAATACGCACATAGCGGGCTTCAAGGTGCTCCGCAGGTTTCGGGGGCGTGATAACGACAGGATAATTGCGAGGATTTGGAACGTCCTCGTCCGAGTCCACCAGCATCTTCAAATCTTCATCGATCGCCAAATCCTCGCTGACCTCCACGCGAAACCGCACCGGAAACCCAAAGCCCGCTCCAAAACCGGCATCCGCAGGCACGAGAACCACGCTGTCGATCATCTGCTTGGAGCCAAGGTCGAGGAGCACGGAGGGCCGGAAGGGCTTGTCGGCGTCCTTCGCGTCGACCGGTTTAGTCCGAAACCCGATACGGTCGGTTTGCTGGAGATTGTAGGGAATGTCCGGCAGGGGATCGAACTCCTTTCGCTGCTCGTTGATCTGCTCCGTGAGTTCCTTGACTTCGCTGCTGAAATAGTCAGTGAGGGTCTGCAAGCCCCCGCTGTCGCCATCCTGTTGCGAGCAGGCACCCGCCAGCAGCAGCAGACAGACCGTAAGGAGATGGGCAGCGGGGCGGTGCACGGAAATAGGGGGTTCGGAGGTTACGGAAACGCGGCGCATCCTTGCGAACTATCAGGCCGGAGGCCAATCCATTTTTACCGTATGCACTTCACCCCTCTTCTTCTCGCTCTCACGGCATCCACCGCCGCTGCCGGCCCCCTCTTTGTCGCAAAAACAGTGGATGATAAGATTACCATCGGATACGGCCTCGCCATCGGCGACGTGGACGGGGACAAAAAGCCGGACATTCTCCTGGCGGACGCCAAAGAGATCGTCTGGTACCACAACCCGGACTGGAAGAAGACGGTGATCGCGAAGAATCTGACGAAGCGGGACAACGTGTGCATCGCGGCACGGGACCTCGACGGTGATGGCAAGGTGGAGATCGCCGTGGGAGCCCAGTGGAATCCCGGTGAAACGACGAACGAAGCGGAGAGCGGCGCCGTGTTTTATCTCCAGCGGCCTGAAAAACCGGACGGCGAGTGGAAGCCGGTGGAACTGCCGCATGAGCCGACCACCCACCGGATGCATTGGGTGCGCTGGAGCCCGAAAAACTTTGCGCTGGTGGTGCTCCCCCTCCACGGACGGGGAAATGTGAACGGAGCCGGAGCGGGGGTGAAGGTAATCGCGTATCTGTTTCCTGACAAACCGGGAGATCCCGCCGCCTGGAAACAGACGGTGATCGATGACAAGATGCATATCACGCACAACTTCGATGTGCGCCGGACGGATGGCCCGGACGATCTGATCATCGGCGGCAAAGAAAAGCTGCTGCCGGTCACGGGACTGCCTGCCGGTTGGGGACCCGACTGGAACAAGTCCGAACTTTCGATAGTCGAAGCCGGAGGAGGTCCGGTCTTTGGCGGCGCGGGAGAAGTGCGTTTTGGCCCGGACGCCGGCAAGGAGCACAACACCCTCTGCTGCATCGAACCCTTCCACGGTCCGAACCTCTCCCTGCTGGAACTCGACGCCACCACTCGCTCATGGAAGCGCACGGTGCTCGACACCACTTTCAATCAGGGGCACGCACTGGCCACCGGCAATGTGATGGGCCTGAGCCGCCCGCAAATCATCGCGGGCTGGCGGGAGCCGAATGCGGCGAAGGAGTTTGGCATCCGCATTTATCAGGAGGACGCCGGAAAGTGGAAAAGCGACTGGGTCTGCACGCCCAATTCCATGGCGTGCGAGGACCTCAAGGTGGCTGATCTGGACGGCGACGGAAAGCCGGAGATCATCGCTGCCGGACGCGCGACAAAGAATGTGGTGATCTATTCGTTCCCTCCGCGAAATTGAAAAGAGACAAGGCCCGCCGGAGCCTGACAGACGAGAAACCGCCCTTGCCGGGCGGGGCCTGGCTCCCATGATGCCCGTAACTATGGGAAAGAGATTCTACATCACCACGGCGATCGACTACACGAACGGTGCTCCGCACATTGGCCATGCCTACGAAAAGGTGCTGGCGGATGCGATGACCCGTTTTGTGAGGCTTTCGGGCCGGGAGGCGTATTTTCTCACCGGCGTGGACCAGCACGGCCAGAAGGTGCAGCAAACTGCTGAAAAGGCGGGCACGACTCCGGAGGCCTATGTGAAGGATATCACGGGCTCGTTTCTGAAGCTGTGGGAACGACTGGAAGTGAAACCGGACGGGTGGGTCGAAACGACCGATGCGCGGCATACCCGCATCGTTCAGAACCTGCTGCAGCAGCTCTACGACGGCGGCCAGATCTATAAAAAGATGACCACGGGCTGGTACAGCGTGCGTCAGGAACAATATGTTACCGACAAGGACCGCAACGAGCAGGGCGAGTTCGGGCCGGAATGGGGACAGGTGGAGGAACGCTCCGAGGAGAACTATTTTTTCCGTCTCAGCGATCATGCGGCGTGGCTGAAGGGATTCCTCGCCACACATCCTGACTTTGTCTTTCCGGCCAACCGGCTCACACAGTTGATCAATGCGGCGGCGGAGTCCGGCGAGATGGACCTGTGCATTTCACGGCCGAAGAGCCGCCTGCGCTGGGGCATCGAACTGCCGTTCGACCCGGATTACGTGACGTTCGTCTGGTTTGACGCGCTGACGAATTACATCTCGTTCGCGGGCTTTCGCGATCCGGACAAGGGAGCGACCGGTCTGCCCTCGTTTGATGATCTCTGGCCCTGTGACTGCCATGTCATCGGCAAGGACATCCTCATTCCCGCTCACGGCATCTACTGGCCAATCATGCTGCACGCCGCCGGAGTGTCCGATGCGGATATGCCGAAAATCCTGGTCCACGGGTTCTGGAATCTGGAAGGCCGCAAATACAGCAAGAGCGAAGCGGTGGAGGCGAAACCGCTCCAGGTGCTCGCGGATTACAGCCCCAATGCCATCGCCGATGTCATCGGCGCGGACGGCCTGCGCTATTTCCTCCTCGCCGAAATGTCCACCGGCCAGGATGCGGACCTCAGCGAGGACCGGATTCTCTTCCGTTATAACAAGGACCTGGCTGACATTCTCGGCAATCTGCTGAACCGCACGCTCAACATGACGCGTAAATATCTGAGCGCCGGATTGATTCCCTCTGACGCGGACGGTGAATTGCATCAGGGCCTGCGGGCCGCCGTGGCCGCGCTGCCCGGCAATGCCATCGAGGCTATGAAGACCTGGCAGATTCACAAAGTGCTGGCCGACTGCATCGATACCGCGCGCCTCGCCAACGAATTCATCGATAAAACTGCGCCCTTCAAGCTCGCGAAAGACCCGGCCAACGCCGGCGCAGTGGCGGCCATCATGCGTCACGTGGTGGAGACGCTCGCCCATCTCAGCGTGCTCCTCAGCCCGGCGATGCCCTCAACGGCAAAACGCATCCAGGCGCAACTGGGATGGACGCCCCCCGACAACTTTACCCTGGGTGATTTGAAGTGGGGCCTCTTGCCCGACGGTCTTCTGCCCGGCGAACCCCAGCCGCTGTTCCCCAAGGTTTTTCCTCCGAAGCCGGCGGTTTAGAGGGGTGCCAAAGAAATGGCGGGAAGGCCTGCACTGCTACGACCGGGGCGATGCTTTGGCATCTCTGGCAGCCAGCCAGCGGGAGAGAAGCACAAAGAAGAGAAGGATAGCAGCAGCACCAGCCACTGACGCGGCGATCAGGGCTCCCCGCTTGTGCTGGTGAAAATAGGTGCGGAGCAGGCCGGGCTTCAGCGAGTTCCAGCGGCTGCGGATCGCATCGGAGCCCTGGCCGCCGTAGGCATCGGCCAGATCGAGCAGGGCGGTTCCGTCCTCGACAGATCGCACTCTGGCCTCAACGAGCGCGAGTTCTGTCAGTAACGCTGCAGCGATGGCATCGTGCGGCTTCACAAAGAGCAGCCGTGCGAAGGTGTGCGCAGTCAGGGCGCGTCGGATGTCCTCCAGCGAAAGCGTTAGGCTACCGTGGGATATCGTGAAGCCGGCGGGCACATCTCCCTGGGGCAGGCCGGAGATAGTATGCGTCTGAAGCCATGCAGGGTCGGCGGCCAGCGCGAGGCGGGCCTTCAGCACGGCGGCGTGCATCCACTCCGTGCCTTCATGTGCGCCGGGATTGATGGCCATTGCCTTCTCCACCCACCGCAGCGCGGCAGGGACATCACCTGACAATTCGCACGCTGCTCCAAGATTGGCACAGATCCAGTAGTTGTCAGGGAGACGGCGGTCCAGTTCGGTAAGTTTGGCCACCGCGCCGGGGGCATCACCGCTGAACAGAAGCTCGACAGCAGCGTCCATGCCCTCCGGCCAGCCCACCGGGAGACCCAACCGCGGAATCGCATGAAGCATGGAGGCTGGCGTGCCGGTCATGGCCGCTCGCAAAATGGCGGCTGTGTTTTCTTTCATGCCCATGAAAACAGTTCGTTCGCCCAGCAGCGCACTGCCGGCGACGGGCCCGGCTCCGTCCGTTTGTGTGAAGCCTCCTTCGAGCGTGGTGCCCTGATACCAAATGCACGCGCGGACACCGGTCGCCGCGACAGCCAGCGCTAACACAACATAGAACAGGAGACGGCGACTATTTTTCATATGCGGACGATCTGCCGGACAAAAGGGGAGGGCAACCCTTCGTTAGACCCTGGGGCTCACGGCGGGTTCAACTTTCCCCCTTTCCTGGCGAGAAAGTGAGCCATCAGCCAGTAGAGGATGCCAAAGGGCAGCGTGGTCAGGAAAAACATCAGAAAGTATTGAAGCACTAAATGGGGCCGGTCCAGGAGGCCTCCGGGGCAAACCAGGATGAGAAGCATGACCGCCGAAATGAGGCAAAGACTTCCCAGAGGCAGGAAGGATGCCCTCCGCGCACGGTCGGCCAGGTGGTAAATCACGACTCCGAAAAACGTCCCAAAATCGCCGAAAAGAATGGCGTCCCAAAAATCGGGATCATGGCCCGGATATCGATATTGTTGTGCAATAAAATCGTAGAGGAAAAGGATGGGAAGGCTGCCGATCGCAGGAATTCCATAACGCAGCAAACGACGGCGCGGCGGCGGTGGCAGCAGCGGCGGTGGCGGGAATACCTCCGCGTGAAGTCCGGAAGCGGCCACCTGCTCCAGCAAGAGGCCGGTCTCATGCCGGCGCATAATGCCCAGGGGCCACGTGCGGGTGTTTTTCAATTTCTCCAACAAAGTGCTGACCGGGACCCAGCGGAGTTCCCGCGACAGTTTCCTCAGCCTCTTCAGTTCGTCCATCGTCGGGGTCTCTCCGGCAAACACGACACGCACCTCCACGCGCTGCAGGGCTTCGCCGGACGGTTCCGGGAGCGCGGGATCCATGCAGCCATACACCGTGTGGCCGCATGCCACGCAAACATAGGACACGGGATTGATCTCCATCCCCGCCCTCATGATGCCACCGCAGAGATCGCAGTTCTCGTGATCGTTCATCAAGGTGAGCTTTGCCGCGGGGAAGCGGAATTTAAAATGCGCTCATGGGCTCTAACGCCGCGGAAACACCGAAGTGAAGTAATAGAGACAGCGGTTCAAATTCGGCGGAGACGAGGCTTCGTCCATGACCCGCCCATCGTAGATCAATCGTGCCACGTAGCCGTGGTAGGAGCGCTTGCCATAAGCCTTGGTCTCGGCGGCGCCAAAGGGTGGCCGGAGATACGTCGCACGGAGGAGTTCCGTGCGCGAGGTCTTCCAGTCCGGCAACACCGACACCCACTCGACCTTGGGCGTATCGGAGGTGGTCACGTCGATTTCGCCGGTGTCGATATGCTCGAACAGAAACAACTGCACCTCCACCCGTGAGCGGTCGACGTTCACGGTTTCCGCGGCCACGATGGGCACCTCCAGCACCATTTGTTCACCGGTGATGCCTGCACCCTCCACCGTGCTGGTCGCGGTGATAGTCCCCAGGTGGAGCGGGCGCTTTTTCTCCTCCTCCAGGCGTTCCTCCAAATGATCGCTGAGATACCTGGCATACCGCTGCACGCCCTCGAACAGGCTCTGCGCGACCTGGGTCCGGTGCTCCGGCGTGCTGAGTTTCAGAGCCTCCTCCTTGTGGGAAAGGTAGCCCATGCGGCACACCACCGCGGGCATATTGATATCGCGCAGTTCCCCAAACCGGAAGCGCTTGATGCCAAGGTCCGGGGTCCGCAAATTCGTGACTGCGCTGCTCTGAAGCGTGGTGGCGAGCGCGAGGCTCTCGCGGTCATTGATATTGCCGGCGAAGAAGCGGCGGTCGATATCCGCACCATCAGCCTCATTGGTGGCGGGAGTGCCGGCGGGAGGCAGCGTACAGGTCTCGAATCCCCTCGTCGTGCCGCTGCCGCTGCTGGCACGCAGGGAAATGAAGATCGCCTCGTCGTTCACCGCGTCGGCGGCTTTCTGTCGCTGGGCCGCGCTGACCAGGGTGTCGCTGTCCCGCGTGAGGACCACGCGAAAGCCTGCCGCCTTGAGTTTCTCCGCCAGTTGAGTGGCCACATCCAGCGTCAGCTCCTTCTCCGCGATGAAGGGGGATTTGATGCCGGTTTCCTTGCCGCCACCCGCGGGATCGATGACGACCGTTTTCAAAACGGCGGGATCACGCCGGTCGTTGGGCCGCATGATGGGATCGAGCACGTTGCGGACATCGAAAGTGGAAACGAGCGTTTTTCCCGACCGCTGGACTACGGTGAAGGAGAAGTAGAACGTCCACTTGTTGAGTTTGACGCGGCGCTCTCCGCGCGTGATTTCGACAGTGAAGTTTTTGTTGTGAAGAGTGATGACCTTCCCTTCCTCCTGCGGCTTCTGCATGTCGTAATAGGAGGCCACCTGCTCCACGGGCACGTAGGCGCGGCCCTGGTAGTATTCCGGCCTCCAGTCCACTTTGGGAGCGGGAGGCAGCTTGAGGAGGTTCTCCGCTGCCTTTTTCGCCGCCGGGGAATTTTTGTCGGTCGCGGCCTTTTTCTCCGGCGATGCCTTTTTGTCAGGAGCCGTCTTCTTTTCCGGAGGCGGCTTGGGAATCTGTGGAGGCGCGGGAGCCTCCTTTGGCTGTTTGCGCACGGGCACGGTCGATTTTTCCGCGGCAAAGGCGGAAAAAAGCGTCAGGAAACAAAGGGCGATGGCTGGCAATAACCTCACAGGCCGGTGAAAGAGAGGAGCATTCATAGCAGCGCCCGGGCGAATGCAAAAGGAAGGCTCACCATTCTGCATGCGGGCCGAGGAAACGCCGCACGCACATCCAAAGGCCGCGGACCATCCAACTTCCCCTGGTTCCCCGCCGTTTGCTGACGGAAACACTCCCGTCATGCCCTCCGTCGCCGGTTCTCTGATCGAAACCTTCCCTGCCCTGTCCGCGTTCGATGCGCTGGCCGCCCACGGATTCGTGCGGCGCGTGCCGGGAGTGGACACCCGTCTTTCCAAAATAGAGGTGCTGGAACTCCTGGCACCCTCACACACGGCAGCAGTGGAAACGCTGGGGTTTTCCCCGCACCGGTTTTTCACGGCGGAACAGGTGCACGGCGCGGACATCGCGGTGATCACGGACGACTCGCCGCGCCATACAATGAATGTGGACGGCCTGATGACGAATGTCCCCGGCCTGCTGCTGGGAATTCACGTGGCGGATTGCGGACCGGTCTACCTCCTCGATCCGGTCCGCCGGGCCGTGGCGCTGCTGCATTCCGGGAAAAAAGGAACCGAACTGGGCATCGCACCGGCAGCGATCCGCCGCATGGCGGAGGTCTATGGCTCGCGCCCGGAGGACCTGATAGTGCAACTGGGCCCCTGCATCCGGGTGCCTCAGTATGCCGTCGACTTCGCGTCACAAATTCTTGCCGGCTGTGCCGCCGCAGGCGTGCCCGCCGGACAGATTCACGATTGCGGAACCTGCACGGCGCTGAATCCGGAGGCCTATTACTCCTATCGCCGCGAACTGGGAAAGACCGGCCGGCTGCTGGCCCTGCTGGGGCTGCGGGAGAACGGACAGGTGCGGACCTTGCCATCGGTCCGAAGCGGTGCAGCGTAGCCTTCACCGCAACCCTCGATGCCTATGAGAACGAACCGTCTGAATGTGTGGATTTCCCTGGCGGCGGTATTCCTGAGCGCCGGGCGAATCTCAAAGGCCGCACCGCCGGAACGGGAACTCGGGACCCAGGCAAACGTGATGGTGGAGATGGAGGTGAAAGCGGAGCGAACGTACACGGATCCGTTCAATGAAGTGACGCTGGACGTTGTCTTCACCGACCCGCGCGGCAAAGAGGCAAAGGTGCCCGCGTTTTGGGCGGGAGGGAATACCTGGAAGGTGCGGTATTCATCCCCGCTGCCGGGGACTCACCGGTTCCAAAGCACCTGCACGGAGGCACAGGACGCAGGACTGCACGCACTGTCAGGGCGCATTCAGGTGACTGGTTATACCGGGAAGAATCTCCTCTGCATTCATGGCGGGCTGAAGGTGGCGGAGGATAAACGGCACTTTGCCTACGGCGACGGGAGGCCCTTTTTCTGGCTGGGCGATACCTGGTGGATGGGCCTCACCAAACGGCTCGCATGGCCGGAGGATGTAAAGGCGCTCACCGAAAACCGGCTCGAAAAAGGATTCACGGTGGTGCAGATCGTGGCCGGACTGTATCCGGATATGCCGGCGTTCGATGCACGCGGGGAAAACGAGGCCGGTTTTCCGTGGGAGAAAGACTACGCCCGCATTCGTCCGGAATACTTCGACATGGCGGACCGGCGGATTTTCTACATCGCGGACAAGGGACTGGTCCCCTGCAT
>DATAIE010000593.1:0-6567 GCA_036262875.1 Verrucomicrobiales bacterium | reverse complement strand
CGTCCTTCCGACGTTCTCACGATCGATCAGGAAGTCGAAGCAGTCGTTCTCGGCGTCAACAAAGAGGAGCAGAAAATCTCTCTCGGCGTCCGCCAGCTCGAAGCCAATCCTTGGGATGAGATCGAGCAGCGCTACATCATCGGCAAGCAGGTCAAGGGCAAGATTCGCAACATGACGCCATACGGCGCCTTCGTTGAACTCGAAGAAGGCATCGACGGCATGGTGCACGTCTCCGACCTTAGCTGGACCCGTAAGATCAATCATCCGAATGAAATCCTCAAGAAGGGTGATGACATCGAAGCGGTAGTCATCGACATCGATAAAGCCAACCAGCGCATCAGCCTGGGCATCAAGCAACTCGAAGATGATCCCTGGAAGGAAATCGACTCCAAGTTCAAGATGGGCGACCTTGTCAAAGGCACCGTCACGAAGATCGCCAGCTTCGGCGCCTTCATTCAGCTCGAAAACGAAATCGATGGACTCGTCCACATTTCGCAGATCAGCGAAGACCACGTGGAAAAGGTCAAAGACGTACTCAAGCCCGGCCAGGAAGTGGAAGCCCGCGTCATCAAGGTGGACAAAGTGGAGCGCCGCATCGGCCTCTCCATCAAGGCCGCCAACTACAGCGAAGACGAGCTCCGCAAGGAAACCGCCGCCTTCGAAGCGCTCCGCCCGAGCACGGACATGGTGGGTCTCGAAGAGGCCTTCAAGTTCGCTCAGGAAGAGTGGCGCCCCGGCCAGAAATAAGCCGCCCGGCACAGTCGAAAATCACACAGCCCTGCGGGTCCGCCCGCAGGGCTTTTTCGTGCCGGCAGGCCGGGGATAGGGAATACCCCCATTCCCCGGGCGGGGTTCTTCCCTTTGACTCCAAAGGCTCCTATTTGTTATCCTCAAGCGTTATGAAACCGGGCCCCTTCGCGTTCTCAGCCATCCCCCTTCTTTCTTTGCTGTGTCTTTGTTTCCCTCTGCGCGGGGAAGCGGCGACCCTGCCGATGCTCCAGCCGCAGCCCGTCTTCATTATGGATAACGGTGCCCTGGGATTTGAGCTGCCGCTGGTGTTTCAAGCTCACAACATCGAAGACCCCTGGGGCCCTCTGCCGGCGCAGATGTCTGCGGACTATGTGGCCACTTTGAACGGCAGCACGGTTGTGGCGTCGGGCACCTTTTCGCTGACATCGTTTCACAATGAGGCCTTTACCGGGGCGCATCTCACCTACCGTCAGGTAACCGCCGCCACGCAGGTGATCGTCGCGTTTTCGAATCTGGTGAATCTCTCCGGGGCTTCGGGAACGGTCTTTTTCACCGTCACCCCGCGCACGCTGACGGTGAGCGGCGGCACCGTCACAGAGGGGAACGCAGGCGGCACTCCCGTGCTGCCCTTTACCGTTTCCATTGACAAGGCGATCGATGAAGACCTTACGTTTTCCTACATCAGCAGCGGCGGCACCGCCACGGCAGGGCTCGACTACACGCCAGTGGCGGGCACGGGCACCATCCCGGCCGGGCAGACTTCCACTGTGATCAACGTCACCGTGAAGCCCGATGCGGTGGTGGAGCAGGACGAAACCCTGGGCCTCGCAATCGACAATCTCAACCTCACCGTGGTGCGCGGCACCGAGACCACCGGCACCATCAAAGACGACGATGCGGCACCTCCCCCGGGCCCCGGGCCGGTCGCCACCACCGTCACGGAAACGTCCGGCACCGGCACGGTGCAGGCATGGTTTGCCGTGGACCTGCCCGCCGCGCGAACGGAGAATGTCACCTGCCGCGTCTCGACCCGCGACGGCACCGCCACCTCCGGCACGGACTATCATCAACTGCTGCCCGCAGACCTCACCTTCTTCGCCGGTCAGACACGCCGCTGGGTGTCCATCTCCGTTACCGCGACGCCCGGGATGGAAAACACCGAGCAGTTTTATCTCGATGTTGAAGACAGCGCCACGCACGTCGTGAGATCCGCGGCCTGCACCATCGAGCGCTTTTCCGTTACGGCCCTCACCGCCGCACAGGACGGCACATTCGAGGTGCACTTCCCCACCGGCCTCGGCCAGCGCTACTTCATCGAGGAATCCGACACTCCGGACGGAACGTGGGTGCCCTCCAGCGCCCTCATCATCGGCACCGGTCTCCCCCTCGGCCAGGTCGTCTACCCGACACAATTCCGCCGGTTCTTCCGCGTGCATGAACATAATCCCGTCGCCCCGGGCTCCGCATCTTTGAGCAGTTAGAACAATTGCCAAAAGAGATTTCCGGAATGATCCCGGGATGAACTTGCGATCCATCGCCGCCGCAGGCTGCGGGATGGCGTGCGTGGAGCCCGGACCTCCCGTCAAAGAGTGAACACGCTCTCCACAGAGCGGCAATGCTTGCCGCACTCCTGGAGCCTGCGGCGCCCATCCTTCGGACGCGCTCTCTCCAGACGCATGACTTCCCCGGACCGCCAGCCTAACGACACGCATCGCATTCCGGCAATCCACTCCGCAGCCGCACGCTGCGCACGCATGAAGACGTGCGCGTTGCCGGACCTGGGCACGGTGTTATTCGCGGCCTCTTATTTCTTCTTTCCCCGCCGCGCGCTGGCTTTGAGGCGCAGGGCATTCAAGGAAATGAAGCCGGTCGCATCGTTCTGATTGTAGCTCTGCGTCGGGTCCTTCTCCATGGTGGCGATGGCTTCATCGTAGAGGCTCAGGCCGCTCTTCCGTCCCGCGGCCATGATATTGCCCTTGTAGAGCTTCAGCCGCACTTCGCCGGAGACAAACTTCTGCGATTCCGTCACCAGCGCCTGGAGGGCATCGCGTTCCGGGGAGAACCAGAAGCCGTTGTAGACCAGCGCAGCGTATTTGGGAATGAGGCTGTCGCGCAGGTGCATGACCTCGCGGTCCATGGTGATGCTCTCCATCTGGCGGTGCGCAGTGTAGAGGATGCTGCCGCCGGGGGTTTCATAGACGCCGCGGCTCTTCATGCCAACAAAACGGTTTTCCACCATATCCACGCGCCCACAGCCATTGCGGCCGCCGAGGGCGTTGAGGACTTTCATCACACCATAGGGGGTGAGCAGCGTATAGCCGTTCTTTTCGCCCGTTGTCTTGAGCTTGAACTTCTTCACCAGCGTGCCAAGCCCGGGAGCCTGGAGGCCAATGCAATTTCCTTTTTCAAACAGAAGCTGGATATACTCCGGCTTGTCCGGCGCATCTTCGGGAGCCACACTCAGCTTATACATATCCCGGCAGTTCTTCGCCGTGGAGTCAAACCATACCTCCTCCAGCATCCCGGCCTCGAAGCTGATGTGCAGAAGATTGCGGTCCATGCTGTAGGGCTTCTTCGCGGAGGCCTGCACGGGGATCTTGTGTTTCTCCGCGTAGGCGATCATCTCCGCACGGCCCGGAAACTCCGCCCGGAAGTCGTCCATGCGCCACGGCGCGATCACCTTCACATGCGGGGCCAGCATGGCGGCGCTGAGTTCGAAGCGGACCTGATCGTTGCCCTTGCCGGTCGCCCCGTGAGCCACGGCATCCGCTTTTTCCTTCTGTACCACATCGATCATGCCCTTGGCAATGCACGGGCGGGCAATGCTGGTGCCGAGAAAATACTGGCCTTCATAAATCGCACCCGCCTGGAACATCGGGTAAATGTAGTCGCGGGCGAATTCCTCCTTCAGATCGCCAATGTAGCACTTGCTCGCGCCAGTGGTGGTGGCCTTCTTTTCCAGGCCGTCCAGTTCGTCCTCCTGGCCCACGTCAGCACAGTAGGCGATGATTTCACACTGGTACTTGTTCTTGAGCCACGAGAGGAGCACCGAGGTGTCCAGTCCGCCGGAGTATGCGACAACGATCTTCTTCATAATAAGGGCCGCGAAGGAAGCACAGGCCGCCAAAAGCGCAACGAAGCACCGCTCTTTAGAGCTTTCGGGGTTGCATGAGGGATGGCGGCAGATACTTGCCCGGGACTACCCCCCCAAAGAAACCCACAGCATACCAACACCATGGCAGATCTCGACGGACAAAAAAAGAGCAAGGAATTCTTCACCAGCACGCCTCAGGAGACGCCGGGGTTCTTTCTCAAGGGATCGCACCAGTATGACTGGGGTCTGAAAAACCGCCTCAGCAAGGTTTTCAACCCGCAGAGCGGCAATACGCTCATGCTCGCTTTTGACCACGGCTATTTCCAGGGCCCCACGACCGGCCTGGAGCGCGTGGACCAGACCATTCTCCCGCTGGAGCCGTACGCAGACTGTCTCATGCTCACCCGCGGCATCCAGCGGAGCATCATCCCGGCGAGCACCCAGAAGGCCATCGCCCTCCGCGCCAGCGGCGGCACGAGCATGATCAGCACCATGGGCGAATGGGAAGGCGAATACAACGGCTCCCCTCTCAAACTCGGCCACCCCGGCTACGAGCCGCTCTCCAACGAAAGCCTCGCGTGCAGCATCGAGGAGGCGATTCGCCTCAATGCCAGCGTGCTGGCGGTGCAGGTTTTCATCGGCAGTGAGCACGAGCGCCAAACGCTCAAGAACCTGACGGACCTCGTGGATCAGGCGAACCGTTACGGCATTGCCGTCATGGGCGTCACCGCCGTGGGGCGCGCCATGGCCCGCACGCCGCAGTATTTCCGCCTCGCCACCCGCATCATGGCGGAGCTCGGCGCGCACATGGTGAAGTGCTACTTCACGGATACGGAATTCGACACCGTCACCTCCTGCTGCCCGGTGCCGATCGTCATCGCCGGCGGCAAGAAGCTGCCGGAAAAGGAAGCCATGCAGATGGCGTGGAATGCCATCGATCAGGGAGCCAACGGCGTCGACATGGGCCGCAACATTTTCCAAAGCGACGCCCCCATTCCCATGGTCCGCGCCGTGCGCAGCATCGTGCATGAACGCGCCAGCGTGGAACAGGCGTGGACGATGTATAACGACCTCAAGTCGGACGCCGCGAAGGCCTGATCCGGCCCCGGAAATCAAAACAAAAGGAGCGCGGACGATGGTTCGCGCTCCTTTTGTTTAGGGCGTCAGCGCCGTCGCTAAACGAAAATCCCGGAACGTGCCACCATGACCATTCCCCGTGTGAATGCGCAGTAAACAGATCGAATGGCGCGAAGATAAGGGCATTGACGCAATACGACCCCTTGCGGGTCGCAGCGATTACCGAGGCGTCAAGCGACGCAGGAGCGCAGACGCCTCGTTCGATCCGGAACGTTCATCGACCCCGGCAGGGGTCGCAGCAACGTCCGGGAAGCCGCTGGCACACCCTCCGGGGTGCGGTATCGTTTTGTTGGCGGGGTCGAGGCGTCAGCGCTCCTTCGTCGCTCGACGCCTCGCTAATGCTGCGACCCGCAAGGGGTCATCAGTAAAGGGCGCACGACCATTCCGTAAATCTGTTGGGCAAACATCCTATGTTCCTGAGGGACGAGTCCAGCCTGGCTACGGCACCCTACCTCGCCGGCGGCTTCACTTCTTTGACCACCGCGCCCTGGTCCTCGCTCATGACGAGGATGGAGAACCGGCGGGTGGAGTCGAGGTCGCCGGTGCTGAGGCTGGCGTAGTCGAACTTCCCGCGGAGATCGGTGTAGCCGTCCTTGTAGAAGACGGAGTTGCCGTTCTGATCGGCGAAGACTTTGACATAGACCTTGCTGAGCGGGTGTTTGTCACCGGCGCGGCTGACAGTGAGCTGGCCAAAACCTTCGCTGATCTGCACATCGAGCGCGTTGGCGTAGACGGTAGCCGCTTTGCTTTGCCCGCCGCCGGTGACTTCCACGAGCACATTGGCATGCTGGAATTCTCCCGGCAAAGCGATGGTCATTTCGTCGCGGTCCGCCGGCAGCATGATCCGCTCGCTCTTGTTAGGCCGGATGCAACTGAAGCGGCTGGCGTCCCTGCCGGCGAAGGGGCTGCTGCTGAAGAGAAACTCCAGGTCCACCGGGTAGTAGTTCACTGTCACTTCCATCAGGTTGCGGAACTTCATCTTCACAATTTTGTCCTGCACGGCGAGGTCGATGGACGGTTCCCGGTCCGCCAGCGTATCCTGGCGGGATTCGCGGTCCGCCTCGTCCGCGGCGGCTCCGGGCTTGCCTTCGATTTCATCCAGTTGCGCGGCGAGCGCGGCAAACTTCTGCTGCCAGTGGTCCACCGGGTACGCCGTGAGCGCCTTGGCGATGCGGCGGGCGGTGGCGGTGTCCTCCTGGCACATCGCCAGCCACGCGCGCAGGTATTCGTACTGGAGCTTCTCCGCCACTGCCGCGCGATCCACTTTTCCAAAAAACGCCAGCGCCTCCTCCAGCCGGTCCTGCAGAGCCAGATAAGCGGACACCGCGAGGAGGTCTTCGCTGCCGGGGGCTTTCCGGCTGGCGAGCACTTCAAGGAACGACGTCCACTGTTCCCGAAAACGATCATTCAAAATGGGGCGCGTGTCCCCCAGGCGATGCGCCCGGGCATTCACGAGAGGGCTGTATTCCAGCAACTGGAAGGTCCGTCTTTCCACCGGTTCCACCGTGAGGAGCGGTGACTCCAGCACCGGCCCGCAGAGCGCCGGCAGGGAGGTGGACATGAGATACTCCGTCAGATACGGCGTG
>DATAIE010000592.1:0-2966 GCA_036262875.1 Verrucomicrobiales bacterium | reverse complement strand
AGGGCGCCATTCACGCGCATCATGAGGGGGAAGGCCCAGCCGCCGGGATGTCCGCTGGTGCGGTAGATTTCGTAGGCGAGCGCGGGCCGGATGAGCGTGGCATCCGCGCTGTCCCCGCCGATGCCGCTGGCGAGAGAGGTGCCATTGAGATTGGCCTCCTCCACGCGGCCCACGGTATCGTCGATGCGGCAGTGATGGCCGGAATTGAAGTCGAATTTTTTTGAGCCGGTGGAAGTCGCGCCGCCGCGGAGGCGAATGAAGACATTGTCATAAAATTCGCCGTTATAGAAGACGGAACCGAACGTGCCGCCCCGGGTGGCCGCGGCGGCGGTGTTTTGGGCGAACCAGTACCATACCGGCAGCGTGGTGGTGAAGCCGGTGGCGGCGATCATGGTGCCGAAGTATTCCGGCGCCTCATCGCCCGCGGTGAAGACCGGCCAGCGGGAAGTGTTGGCAGCGGAATCGGCGGCGGTGAAATACCAGCGCACCATGGCTCCGGCGGTGTAGTTCGTTTTCGGAATGACTGCGGTATAGATGCCATCGCCGGCGGTGGCGTCACCATTGGTCGCGTCGTCCACCATGGCGATTTGCTGCACGGCATTGTAGGCAGTGCGCCAGTTGAGCGTGACGGCGGTCACGGGCGAGAAGACCGGACGCACCTTGCAGGTGATCGTGAGGTCATCGGCGGCGAGCGGGGCGGCAGGCGAGAGGGTTTCCTGTGAGATGGACGGACCTGGATTGGAGGAGCCGGTGCCATTTACCGCGCCGGGCGTGGGCTGAGTGAGATAGACGGGATTGGCCGAGTAAGCGCCGGCGTTGGTGAGTTCGAGCTGGGCGAGCTGGAGGAAGTCCGGATTGGAGGCACTGAGATTGAGGCCCTGAATGGCGAGGACGTTTTGACCGGTGTGGAGAGAACTGAGCGCGCTGTTCAGATTGAAGGACTCGAAGACGACGGCCTCCGCATTGGAACTGCGGTCCGAGGCAGCGGAATTCCATGTCAGAGTCTCGGGAACATTGCCTCCGGCGACGGGCACGCCGTTGAGCCACGCCTGGAAGCCGTCGTCGTATTTCATTTTCAGGGTGAGAGCGCCGATGGCGCCGGCGTCGGCGACATTGAAGGGGATGCGGAAATAGGCGGAGGCATTGTTGCCCAGCATTTGCGACTGGAGACTGGTGCTGACGAGACCAGTGAAGTCATTCAGGGCGGGCGGCGGCGTATTGTTCTTCCCGTACTGGTAGCGCTGGGCGATCTCTGTGGCGGAGAGCGCGCGGGAATAGATGGCCACTTCGTCCACATCTCCGGCAAAGAGGAAATTTGCGGCGGCTTCGTTCATGCCCGCGCCGATGCGCAGTCCGCGAACGGTGTTAGGGTTGAAGGTGGCGAGCGTGCCGGTGCCGGCGAGGGTGCCATTGACGTAGAATTTTTTGACCGTGCCATCGTAGGTTCCCGCGAGATGGACCCACGTATTCAGCGTGACGGCAGGACCGGTGATGGGATCCCAGACACCCCCGGCTCCCGAGCCGGTCCAGAACTGCCAGGTGTTGTTGCTGGCGGCGTAGAAGATATATCCATAGGTTTTAGCGCCATCGTCATTGCGACCGGAAACGGCTGCCCGGAAAGTGCCCGCGCCGCCGGTGGCCCGGGCCCAGCATTCCACAGTGAAGACGGAGGGATTGAGGCTCGCGCTGTAGGGCGTCTCCACATAACCGGCGGAGTTGGCGCGCAGGGCGCGATTGCCGGCGGGCATGCCTGCCTCCGAGGGGGGACGCGGGCCGTCCACGCCGAGGACCGGAGAGCCTGTGTAAGCGCCATTGGCGGAGGGACCGGCGGTGCCTTGATTGACGGCGGTGATCGGGGAGGCGGTGGTGGCGTCCTTGAGCCGGAAATAGCTGACCGGAGTCTGTCCAAGGATGACGCCAGGGGCATCGGTGCCGGTCGTGGCGGCGGTGTATTGGGCGGAGACTTCTGCGGACGTGAGGGCACGATTGAAGATGGCGACTTCATCGACATCGCCCGGGAACCAGAACTGGCCTGCGCCTTCGGTGGCACCCGCGCCGATGCGCAGAGGGAATTGAGTGGCGGGCGAATAGCTTGCGATGGTGGTGCTGGCCACCTGCGCGCCGTTGAGGTAGAGAACCTTCAGTTTTGAAGTGCCATCAAAAGTCCCTGCAACGTGATACCATGTATTGGCGGCGATGGTGCCGGTGGCGGCGGGTGCGTCGAGGGCGCTCCATGCAGTCTCCGCGCCCGTCCAGAAGGATAGCTGCTGGGTATTCGGAAGGATGTAGGCAATGAAACCGCGCTGGGGCACGCTTTCACGCAGGGTGAGCGGCGACTTGTGCGTGGCGGGAATGGAGCCGTTCCATTTCATCCAGAACGAAAAGGAAAAAGAGGGGCCGCCATGGGCGGCGTGATAAGGGACGTCGATTTTGTGGGTGGTGCCGTTGAAGCGGGTGCCCTGGTTGTCGGACTCGAATCCCGGATAGGCGGGACTTTGCAGTGTGGCGACGTTTTGGGTGGTGCCGCTCAGGTAGATGCCGGCAATCCCGGTGCTGCCGGTGTTGGCGGCGGTGAGTCCCACGGAGCCGGTTTCCTCAAGGCGATAATAGCCGGCGGGACCGTCCTGGAGATTGCCCGGAGTGAACGAACCGAATTCGTTGGCTCCCGTTTCAAAGCCGATGCCGTTCGTGGCGTTTGTCCACGCGGTATCGATGAAATCGGAGGCGGTCCAGGTGGTGCCCAGTGAATCGTCCACGGGCACGAGGACTTTACCGGCCGCGCCTGGCTGGATGGCCAGAGTCTTCGTGGTCTGGGCCGCCGGTCCGTAGCTGGTATCCGGCAACTGCGGCGGAAAAGAAGGCGCGAATTCCGTGGCGATGGAGAGGTCCGGTTTGATCAGCGCAAGGTATTCGCCTTCGCTGTCGAGTTTGAAATTCGTATGCAAAGGGCTGCCGGGCGTGCGGCG
>DATAIE010000591.1:0-1713 GCA_036262875.1 Verrucomicrobiales bacterium | reverse complement strand
GGTTAGGAACCGGATGCCGGTCTCCAGGGTGATCAGCTTCCCGCTGAAGGCCAGTTGAGCCATTTCCTCTTTGGTCAGGAAGCCCCGTGCGGTGCTGAGGTATCCGCGCACCAGGGCGTCGAACATCGGGAGGCGCATCATGACCCGGCTGGCGTCGCGTTCGTCCTCTGCGGTGGAGATCGTCGTGGTCCGCACCAGATCGCCGAAGTCATAGAGGGCGAGTCCAGGCATCACTGTATCCAGGTCCATGATGCACAGGCCTTCGCCTGTCTGGTGATCGATCATCACATTGTTGATCTTCGTATCGTTGTGCGTGATGCGCTCCGGCAGTTTGCCGGCGGCGTGCAGGTCGAGCAGCACGTCCACCACGGGCTCGCGTTCCCGCACCCAGGCGATTTCCGCCGCCACAGCGTCCCGGCGTTTGGCGCGGTTTTCCTCCACGGCGCGCGCAAAGGCATCGTAGCGGCTCCGGGTGTGGTGAAAATCCGGGATCGTGTCCGCCAGCCGCTCGCCTCCCATATCGGACACGTGTTTCTGGAAGCTCCCGAAAGCCCGCGCCGCCTCCTCCGCCAGCGCGGTGCTGTTCACGTGATTGTGGGCCTCCGCGCCTTCGATGTAAAAATACGCCCGCCAGTGATTTCCGTCGCGGTCCGCGTGCCACAGGGTTCCGTCCCGGCACGGCACCAGGGTCAGCACCTTGCGGCAGGACTCGGGCTCTCCCAGTTCCTCCAGCTTCGCGGCGATGTGAGTCGTCACGCGCCGGATATTGTCCATCACCTCCGCCGGTTTCGTAAAGATCTCGTGATTGATCCGCTGGAGGATATAGCGCACATGTGTCCCCGCCTGATTGTATCGAATCTCGTAGGTGTCGTTGATGTGGCCGTGCCCGCAGGGAGCGTGGCTCACGTAGTTGCCGGGCATGGCAAAATTCCGGGCAAGACTCCGGATATCGTAGGTTTTCCTGGCGGGCATGAAGTCGGTAGGGGCTAAGAACAGCTCGCCCGATATAGGCCCGCCCCCCCTTCCGAATGCAAGGCGGAAAACAGTGCTCTCCACCCGCTTTCCGCCCCTTTTCCGACGCCTTCTCCTACTCTTATCCTCCGTGCCCCGGGTACGCTCTTTGCATGCATTTTGCACCTCCCCTGTGTGCTTTTGCATGGCCTTGCTGACCTGTTTTTCCGTTGGTGCCTCCCGGCTGAACCGGGAAACCGGCTTTTCCTGCACCTGGCACTCTTCCTTCTAAGGAAGAATCCCGTGTCCACGCAAACTCTTACCCAGTCCGCCACCATCACGCAGCATCTCTCGTATGAGATGACCCAGAAGCTCGCGGTGCTTCAGACGCCCACCGCCGAACTTCTTCCGCTGGTTCAGCGGCAGATGGAACAAAACCCCACCCTCGAACTGGAAAGCTCCCTTTCCGCAGAGATGAGCCTGGAGGACGCCGGCCTGGATGAGGAGAAGGACGCCCGCACGGACGAGGAACTCCGCCAGCTTACCCAGCTCGACGATGACTGGCGGGGGGTGCCCCGTGCCGCTAACAGCTACAATCCCGAGAGTGCCTCCCGCCGCGAGTTCATGATGAATTCTCTGACGAAGCCGGTCACTCTCACTGAGTCCGTGACGGGTCAACTCGGCGCGATGCCGCTCGACGATTCTGAAAAGGAAAATGTCCTCTGCCTGCTCGGCTACCTGGATGACAATGGCTGGCTGCTT
>DATAIE010000590.1:0-1733 GCA_036262875.1 Verrucomicrobiales bacterium | reverse complement strand
ACCTCGTCACTTACATCAACGCCGGCATCCCTATCATGTGGGCCCTGGAGCTTGGACTGTTCTGGGAGGACAAGATTGAGGACAGTTTCGAGGCCAACCGCTATGCCACCACCAAGAGCGATGGGGATGACGACGACAAGGAAGCCAAAGAGGCGGCTGAAGAGCGGGCTAAAGACATGGATGAGGAGCGCAAGGAAAATCCCAAGCGCCCTCCTGTTTGGATGGGCGGCGGCCACATGCGCCTCATCGTCGGTTACGACGCTGCCAAACAAGTGATCTTTTATACAGACTCATGGGGTCCTGGTCACGAACTGAAATCGATGCCTATCGATCAGGCCTGGGCGGTGACCCTGGCCATGTTCGTTCTTGAGCCGCAGTAGCCAGGGCGCTGTCTTATGACAGCTGCATCCCGGGCCCTGGCCGCACTCTGGTGCGCCGCGATATGAGTTCCGTCTATCAGGCGGCCAAAAAATATCCTGTTGGAATTGGAAAGACAATTCGTTGGATTCCGGACTGCCATCGTGTCGGCGGGAGCTTAACCCGGCTCATTCCGGGAGAAACTGGAAGGCAAAGAGTTTGGCGCGTGTCAGTTTGAAATAGAGGCGGACGGGTTTGCCGGCCAGTGAGGAGACATCCGCTTTGCCTTTCCAATACACACGCTGGTCAATGAAGTTGCCGCCGGTCTCCTCGCAGTCGGACAGCGTGAAGCCGGGCAGCGGTTTGCCGTCGGCATCGCGCAATTCCACCAGCGCCGTGCCCATGGCGCCGGTGTCGATGTTCAGCCGCAACTCGCGTCCTTTGAACACGAGAGGCGGCGTTTCCAGCCATCCGCCGCGATGACCGGCATCGGCGGAAATGAAACCATCGAGCCGCTGACGCACCACTCCGATGCCGCCCATTCGTGCGGCGGTTTTTTCATACTCCGGCCGGAGAATGGCCGAGTCATGAGTGCGTCCTGACGAATTGTAATATTGATAGAGATAGTTGCCGCGGCGCACCATTCCGGGGGCCATCACGGCATACCAGCGGTCCCATTCGTCGGCCAGGCCGGTGGGGAAATAAGGCTCGCGACTGAGGCGCTGCCACTGGATGCCATCCCGGCTGGCCGCCAGTTGAACTTCCAGCAGGCCAAAATCCTCCCAGCGACCATTGGGCGGTTTCAGAGACGGGTTTCTGTTCGGTGAGAGATGCCGGAACTGGGCGGTGAACATCAGGTACACATCCTGAGCCCATGGATAAATCGTGGCGGCGTTGTAGTAGATGTCGGAGTGCGGATTGTCCTCCTTGTCCGCTTCCAGGACCGGTGGAGCATTTTCCACGGTCAATCGTTCCCGTTTGGTTTTGCCCGGCTGCCAGGGCCACGGTTTCAGGGGATCGCCGGTTTCGATGCGGGTGATCCGGCGCTGATTTTCCGAATCGTAGGAGAAGGTGCGGGTGAAAATAACGTATTTGCCGATTCTCTCATCCCATTCCACGACGGCGGGATTATCAATCAATAAGGGAAGCACGCGACTGGCGGTCGCGAACTTGATCCCGTCGCTGGAGAAGGCCGCAAAAATTCCGTCCGTTTCAGGATTGAACGGTTCCCTGGACTGGAGCCAGAACAGTTTGTATCGACGGGCGGGATCGGGATCATGCTTGTCGAGAAAGATCGTCGGCAGGTCTCCGCGCCCGATGGAGATGCCCGTGCGCTTGAACCGGACACCATCGTCGCTTTCCAGGACGAACAAGTC
>DATAIE010000589.1:0-3789 GCA_036262875.1 Verrucomicrobiales bacterium | reverse complement strand
GCGCCTCCCTGACTCTTTACGGAACGGCCACTCCCGGAGTGCCGGTTATCACCAGCAGTCAAACCGCCGGCGGATTGGCCGGCATCGCCTTCCATTATCAACCCGCAGCCACCAACGCGCCGTCGTCATGGAACGCCACAGCCCTGCCCCCGGGCCTGACGATCGACGGCACGACCGGGCTGATCACGGGAACTCCCGCCGGTACGGGCACCTTCCCTGTCAGCATCACGGCCACCAATTCCGCGGGCAGCGGGAATGCCACCCTGACAATTACGGTAACGGCCCAGCCGCCGGGAATTCCTCAGGCGCTGGATGATTCCGGCCTGGTTTTTGAAACCGTGGGAAGGGAGTGGCTTTCACAAGCCGTCATCACGCATGACGGAGTGGACGCCGCCCGGAGCGGCTCCATTCCTGACAAGGGAATATCCGGGCTGAAGACGACGGTGACCGGTCCTCTCACCGTGGCCTTTTGGTGGCGCGTTTCGAGCGAGGAGGATTTCGACAAGCTGCGCTTCATCGTGGACAACACCGAAGCCGGAGCCATCTCCGGCGAAGTGGACTGGACCCGCATGGCCGCCATCATTCCCGCAGGCACCCACACACTCCGCTGGAGTTATGAAAAGGACGACGGATCGGCATCCGGTGCGGACGCGGGATGGGTGGATGAGGTTACCTTTCACTCCTTCGTGGCACCGCTCAAGGCCGCGGGAGCAGGCACCGGTTTTCAGGACCCTGCCTTGAATGCAGCGGTGCATATTCGCACGACCGGCACTGAGTTAGGGTGGACCTCCGGCGGCGGAAAAGTGGTAGAGTCCGGAAACCGCAATCCTCCCCTCACGGGACCGGTGACCACCGCCACCGCAGGTGTCAGGAGCTTCGAAATCAATGATGCGCCCGCGTGGCTGCGCACGGATGCGGTCGATCTTTCCGGATATCTCAACATCGCCGGTGAGGCGGACGTGCGCGCCTACACCACAAATTCCAACAATTTCGAATCGCCGGACCTCCTCCATATCCATCTTGAGCTCAGCAACGATCTCGCAACCTGGACGGATGGCCCTGACATTTTAGCGCCGCGCACCGGCGGCACCGGGGCAGCCGACATGCTGATCGCCCTCAACACTGCGGGGAACAATCTCTACAATCATTTCACGTCAGCGGCGGGCGCAGTACCCGCCGGCACCCGCTATGCCCGCGTCGTTGTCAGTGGCGTGACGGACGGGACCAGCGAACACCTGGTGGTCGACAATCTCCGGATCACCGGCACCCCCTCGCATGCGGATGAGGACGCCGACGGATTTCCGGCGGAGTTGGAGGCGTGGTTTGGCACCAGCGATCACAGCCCGGACATCCAGCCTCACGTCTCCATTTCGACACCTGAGGGAAACCCTGGCATTTCCTTCCCCTCCCTTAGAGGATATTCCTATGTGATAGAGACATCCCCTGACCTTCTCAACTGGACGGCGGAAACGATTCTGGCGACCGCCAGCGTCACCCTTTGGGTCAATCCGGCCGGTCCGGAGGACCATCGTTACTACCGTGTCAGGCGCCCTTGAGTTCCCACAAGCGGGTTATGGAAATTCAAGTTCTCGCAGGTGAGAATCCGGGCATTTTGCTCAAATTTCCCGATCACGGATAATTTCTGAAAAAAAGAAGCCCGACGGCAGGGTAAACAGAAGATTATTTTGCACGACTGCCGGTCTTTTCAAAGGATTGACTTGCGCGGAGTTTGAAAAAGTCATAAAGATGAAGGATGTTGCCTGGTAATTTTCCGGCGGCATTCCGTTGCCTCATCCGCAAGATCCAAGTCCAAAACCACACCCACACAGCGCCGTGCTTAAGCAAATCATCGGTCAAAAACCGCAACCGCCATCCGAGCCCGTGCCGGTGGCTCCTGTCGAGCCGTCCTATCAGGATTCCCACTACGACCAACCCCGAAAATCCGTTACCGCTCCCGTCCGCACTTCCTCTCCCATGAGTACCAATAAAAACATTCTCAGCAGCGATGTCGAAATCAAAGGCTCGCTGAAATTCTCCAACGACCTCATCATCGATGGGAAGATCGAAGGGGAAGTGACTTCGGACGGCAGTCTGACCGTGGGGGAAAACGCCTTTGTGCAGGGGGAAATTCGCACAAAGTCGGTGGTTCTTTTCGGCCGGGTTCAGGGGAACATCACGGTCAGCGAGCGGTGTGAACTGAAGAGCAGCGCCGTGCTGGAAGGCGACGTCGTCGCCGGGACTCTGGCGATCGAAGAAGGGGCGACTTTCATGGGTAAATCGTCTGTGGGCAAGAGCGCTGTGGCCGCGGCTCAGAAAGCCAAGACGCCGGCGTCCTGATTTTGCCGGCGGGAGGCGCCGCTCCTCTTTCCCCCATTCCAATTCTAATCCCTCAGCCATTCTGCGGTCGCAAAAAGCGGCAGTACCGCAGCTTGGCTGACTTCTTTGGAGGGCTCCGCTTCTGAATGGCAAGGTAGAGGTGAAATGCCCGCATTGCGGTTCCTCACAAATGGAGCCTGCAAGCGGCGTCTCTACGTACTGCCGGAGTTGTGGCGGACACTTCAAAATTGAGAGGGCTGCGCCGGCCGGCAGGCTGAGCGGACTGGTGGCGCGCGCCCGGGGGAGACAGGCGGCTCCCGCTCCCGCCTTGACGGCCGCGCCGGTGAAAACGCCCGCCATGCCGTTGAGGATTTCCGGCTACGGCGAGCAGGACGCCCCCATGGTGGGACAGGCCGCCACCCTCTCCAGACCACAGGCTCCCTCCGCTTCGTTCAAAGAGGCGCCCCGCGTGGTGGTGTGCTTTGAGTGCCATGCCACTCACAAGGTGGCGGGCGCCTCCACGTCCACCATTTGCCCCGCCTGCAGCACTTACCTGGATCTCCGGGATCTCGAGATCAAAGACCGCACCAATCAACGCATCCGGACCCGGGGAAATGTGACGGTGCAGAAGAAGGGAGCCCTGCTCGGTACCAGCGTCCACTGCGGCGACCTCACAGTGCATGGAGTCGTTGCGGGGAGCATCTATGCCGCGGGGGAAGTCCACTTGAGGACCGACGGCAAGATCATCGGAGAAATCCGCTGCCGTCATTTCCTCCTCGACAAGAAGTGTGAGGTGCAGTGCCTCCAGCCGGTGTATGCGGAAGTAGTGGAAATCCATGGACGGGTCACCGGACACTTTTTTGCGTCGAAGTGCATCATCCTTACCCGGCATGCCTCCCTCACGGGCGGCGCAACGGCACAATCGATTTCGGTGGAGCCCGGAGCCGTGCTGAACGGGCAGGTGCAGGTGCATTCTCCTGACCGTTCATCGCTTCCCGCCCTTGAGCCGGTGCTGGCGGCAGGCTGAACGGCAGATCACCGTTTGTATTTCCCCGGCTTGCCATCGGAGCAGCGGGAGGTTTACTCCGCTGTCTTATGTCCACGCTCAAACTCCTTATTACCGGCAGCCGGGGCCGGATGGGACAGGCCGTCGCCGCCTGTGCCGCTGCCGATTCCGAAGTCACCGCGGAACGTCTCATCGACGCCGGGGCTGACCTCAATTCCAATCTCGCCCCCTGCGATGCGGTCGTGGATTTCTCGTTCCATGGATTTACTTCTCAACTGGTCGAGGCCTGCGTGGCGCAAAACAAACTTCTCGTCATCGGGACGACAGGACATGACGCCGCGACGGAAGCCCGTATCCGTGAGGCCTCGCAGCGGATTCCGATCGTGTTCGCTCCGAACTTCAGTGTGGGGGTGAACACCCTGTTCTGGCTCACGCGGAAAGCCGCGGAAATTCTCGGCCCTGACTTC
>DATAIE010000588.1:0-3740 GCA_036262875.1 Verrucomicrobiales bacterium | reverse complement strand
CTGTGGCTTCGACGCTGGCCTCTTCGTATTTTTCCTGATCCAGCAAGCTGGTGGCAAGGTAGACGCGGGTGGCGAGGGTTTCTTCGTGATCCGGGCCAAAAACGCGCTGCTGAATGGCGAGGATGTCACGCTCATTGGCCTCGACTTCAGGATAACGGGCCTGAGCATTCAGAACGCTGTCAATAAAGTGCCGGGAACGCAGCGTATCGGCGTTTTCCGCGCCGCGCACTCTGGCCATGCTGAATCCGTCGAACTGGGATTCCGCGGTGGAAAGTCCGAGGTGATCTTCAAGAACGCCTCTCAAGGGGAGCCCGGTCGCATTGTCGAAAGGATAGTCGAGGAAAAAGACCCGGGCCATGGAATCGAGAGCGGCGAGATAGGCTTCGTTAGACTCGGTGGCGAGTCCCGCGGGTTTATAGACCGGGAGCATTTGCCGCCATGTTTGGAGCCATCCGGTTTCCACAATGGGCCCGGCTGGCCATCGGACCGCAATGACGGCATCGTACTCGGCGCGTGCCGCCGCGTATTTTCCCTGAGAGAAGAGTGGCGCAGCGAGCAGTTTGCGTGTGACGAGAGTATCGGGATGCGCTGCTCCGAGAATCCGGGACCGGATTTCCAGAATATCACGGTATTCGGCCTCGGCTTCCGCATGGCGGCCCTGGTAGTTGAGCCAGAGTGCCCGCTTGATGCGAAGGGCGAGAGTATGCCGGTCTTCCGGCCCCAGTCTTTTTGCGACGTCCGCGATCCTCCGGTCGAACATCTTCAGCTTGGATTCGCCCTGTCCGGCTGATGCTGAAGAGCCCGTGGCTTGACGACTCTCCGATGCCTGAGACTGGGCAGGCAGAACGCGCCGCTGATGGACGGGTCCGGACTCCTCAACACGGAAAGCCATCCACGCGACGAGGACGACAACAAGACTCAGTCCGGTGGCAGCTAACTTAAAAGCGGCAGAGGAGCGCGGCATCGAAGAAAGCTGGGAGAAGGCGGAGGCCGGGGCAATCTTATTTTCACGGCGGCAGGCCGGCGGCTCCGTCCGGATGTTCGCCCCCGTGATGCCTGCTTGTCCGGCGGGTTTTATACCTGCAAAGGGTATCCTCTTGCGCTCGCTTTTTCCAACCACCCGTCCTGCCCTCATTCTTGCCCCGATGCAGGACGTGACAGACCTGCCGTTCATGCGGCTGATGGCACGCTACGGCGGGCCGGATGTGTTCGTGACAGAGTATTTCCGCGTGCATGCCGATTCAAAGCTGGAGCCGGACATCGTGAAATCCGTAACGGAGAACGGGACAGGTATTCCCGTTATGGCTCAAATGATAGGGGAGGATGTGCCGTCACTCGTGCGAACAGCGAGGGAACTGCAGGAACTGCCGGTGGCGGGAGTGGACATCAATTTCGGATGCCCGGCACCCGTGGTGTGCCGCAAGGACGCGGGCGGTGGCCTGTTGCGGTATCCGGACCGCATCGACCGGATTCTGGGTGCCTTGCGGGAGGCCATCCGCACGCGATTCACAGTAAAGTGCCGGATCGGATACGAATCGCTGGAGGAATTCGAAACATTGCTGGGGATCTTTCAGAAGCACTCTCTCGACGGCTTGACCATCCATGCGCGGACAGTGAAGGACGGCTATCGCACCGCGGTGAAGCCGGAATGCGTCGCAGCGGCGGTGGAAGCCATGCCCTGCGCGGTAGTAGCCAACGGCAACGTTGTGGATGTGCCCACGGGCCTCGCATGGCTTGCGAAGACACGCGCGGCGGGCCTGATGATCGGGCGCGGGGCCATCCGGAATCCGTGGCTTTTCAATCAGTTCCGGGCGCACTGGGAGGGACGGCCCGCACCGGCTCCCTGCGGACGGGATGTGCTGGAGTGGATCACCGCCATCTTCGAGGAAACGGCAGCCTTCGAGCGGCGCTTCGCACCGTCAAAGCACGTCGCGAAAATGAAGAAGTACCTCTGCTACATCAGTCAGGGGGTGGACCCGGAGGGACAGTTCGAGTATCGCATCCGTCGCGTGACCGAACCGGCGGAATTCTTCGCCATTTGCCGGGAATATCTGGATCATCCGCATCCGGTGGCCGCAGCACCGCCGGTGACGTCCGGAATGTTCTGCGGTTTTTCGGAATTGCTTCGGAGCGCGTGAAGGAGCCTAACTAATTTTCGGCAATCTCCTCTCCGCCTCCAGTGATCTCCACTTCATCGTCGAGCCGGTCCAGTTCTTTACCGGTAAGCATTTCGTAGAGTGAACGATTGTCGTAGCAGGAAAGTTGGATCCATCCGAAAGCAAGCATGGCCAGACCGGTCAGAACGCCGGTAAGCAGCCCGCCGATGTGAGCCCAGTGAGCGGTGCGACTGCCAGTCATGACTGCGCCCAGCAGATCCCAAATCACTGACACGAGGCACAGCGCCCACACCCGTCCGGTAAAGTTCCCGCCCGTGCTGCCTACGACATAGGCAAAGTTCACGCGATTGAGAGGAAACAGCGCCAGCGCCAGACCGGTGAGGCCGCTGACGGCACCGCTGGCCCCCACGGCGGGACCGCCATCGATGGCGAGATGAACAGCCGCCGCACCAAAGCCCGTGCCAAAATAGAGCAGCGGGTAAAGAAGGTTGCCGGTGGTCTGACAGATCACATTTCCGAACACCCAAAGGAAGATCATATTTCCCAACAGATGCATGAAACCGGCATGCAGAAAAAGATGGCCGGCAAACTGTTTCAAATTCCATTCCTGCAGGACGTATGGTTCCACGCCCGTCCCCATGCGGCCCATGCCGGAGGTGAAGAATACGAAGACCGTGGCGGCGATGAGCAGCCAGTTCAACCACGGGTGGTATCGCTCAAGCGTTTCGACACTGGTGGGAAAGATCAGAAACATGACCCGCGCATCAGGCGAGTTTCACCATGTCCTTGATAAACTGACGCCAGAGATAAAAGCAGCCCCGCCATGAATACCGGAAGGTCCCCTCGCCGCTTTCTGTAATGATGCCCGTGCTGAGATTGTGACGAATCTGGTGCTGCAGTTCACCGGAGAGCCGCTCCGTCAGAGTAGTGGAATCGACATCCACTGCATCCTCCGGCAGGTTCATGCCGTGCTTTTCCACCCACGCGGTATGGGCATCCAGCAGGGTCGTGATCGAGCCCGCCCACGGCACGCGCTGCACCTCCACGCCGGGAGGCTGCTTCATCGTATTGGAAAACGGGTAATCGGTGGTGGTCCACATGCGGCCATCGGCGGCGCGGGTGGTGAGACTGAAATAAACAATGGCTCCGCCGCGCTGCTGATTGAGGCTAAGCGCCGCCTGCACGCGCTTTGCCGGCATGTAAAAAAGCCGCAGGAACTGCCGGACTTCGCCGCCATCCCAGCCAGTGTCTTCGATCATCTCAAAACCGGCCTCCTCCACTTCACCGGTGAGCTCCCTCAGGTGAGGAAATTCGTCGCGGGACGGGGGGAACCGGTTGCTGAGAGTCTTGTTGAGGGGCAGCCGCATGGACCGCACCCGGAGAATAATCTCAAGCCATGGCAGCAAAAACCAGCCGGCGACGGCAATACCACCCGCCACATGAGAGCCGTCGGCCAGGAGGTAGCCGGCGAGATACGTCGCACCCAAGTACAGCAAGGCCCCCAGCTTGCGCACCCACCGGACATTGAACGTCCGCAGCGCGTGCCCTGCCACCCACACTCCCAGTACAATGAGGAAATTCTCCATAGCCAGTCCCGGAAATACCCGGGATGCCGGAGTTACC
>DATAIE010000587.1:0-4852 GCA_036262875.1 Verrucomicrobiales bacterium | reverse complement strand
TGCAACCTGGGACAATACACAAGAGCCCGCCCGGCGCGGTGCCGGGCGGGCTTTGGTTAAATGGGCTCCTAACCGGCCGGAGCAGGAATGATAGAGGCTTCCGCCGCCTCCTTCATTTCTTTCGCCTGATCCTTCGTGATGGTGCCGGACTTTTGGAGATCCTTTGCCAGTCCGGAAATCGCCTTCACGTACTTCTTATGAGAACTGGCTGAGGTCTGATATTTGTTGACCAGATCCTGGATGCTCGCACCGTTGTCATCCACGCTGTTCAACACCGTGGTCGGACCGGTGCCGACATCTACTTTCGGGCGAAGATCGGAATTCGGATATTTGTCAAAGACATCGGGCACGGTGTCGCGGTCGGTGTCCGGATCAAAATCCCATCTCGTCGTCCCGCCATCATGTCCAACCACGACCGCATCCACCGCAGCGTTGACCGCCCCGCCGGCGCCGCCGGCTTTGAGCGAGAGATTCCCTGTCGCGCGGACGCCGGCATTCGGGAACTGCGCGAGAATTTCCGTGAGAGTTCCAGGAGTGGCCAGCGGGAACGGCTGACCGGCAGCGAGATTCGCTTTGATGGCCGTGCCCGTCATGTACCATTTGCCGGCAAAGGCATCCCAGGTTTCCCAGACCCCGGAGGTGATAGTGCCGTTCAGGCCGGGATCGTAAACGAGGAGTCCCTGAGACGTGGTAGTCTCGTCGGTGAGGTCGTAGTCGATTTCCAGTTGGAGCACCGGGGCGACGGCTCCCGTCGCCGGAGTCACGCGGAAAATGTTGTATTTCAGGGCCGTGAGGTCATCGAGACGGACGCCGGCATAGTGGCTGGTGGCAAAGATGCTGCGCTGGGTGGTATCGCTCACACCGAGCACGAGGCTGCCTGCACCCAGTTGGGCGATCACCGGACCGGCGGCAAAACTAAAGGCTCCTTCCGGGGCACCGTCCGTATAATACACCCAGCCGTTCAGGTGGGAGGGAGCGACGAGCAGCGTGCGCTCACGGTCTCTGTCGTTTGCGTGGGTGGTTGTAGTCAAAGCGACGGCAACGGCGGTCGCGGAGAGCAGATTGAGGGTTTTCATTCAGGTGGATGGTTGGGGGTGTAATGCGTCGGCAGGCGATAACAGGAGATCCTAAAAATTTAATGCTTTCCTGGCGAACCGGGTTTTTGCAGGCGTCCGCAATTTGCAATTTCCATGCCCTGTTTCCGGGAGAGCCGCTTACCCGCGGCTGGCATGACAGACAGGATCAATCATGTAAGCGATGAGCGCATTTCGTGAAGGATAGATGAATACGAATGTTGCCACCGATCCGGGAATTTGATATTTCTCCATGAGAAACCGGTGAAAACCAGATCCCCCGACAGATGCACCCCTCACCTTCGCCCGCCATGAAACGCACCCAGTCCTTTCTTGTCCTCACAATCCCGTTCCTCATCGAGGCAGGCTCACCAGGCAGGGCGGAAGTCCTGAGTCAGTACACATTCGGGGTCAATGGTTCGACGCCCAGCATCTACACCCCGACGACGGTAGCCTCCAATGTTTCAGCTACTCCCATTGCAGCCCACGCGGGTGCCGTTCTGGACGGAACCAATCCCGTCACTCAGCCGGCAAGTTCTCCCTATCTCCGGACTACCTTTACCTCCGTGGTCGCCACTCCGGCGGCATCTGTCGCCGCAAATGCCGATGTTTATTTCACGGTCACGGCCAGTGCCGGCTTCGCCCTGAACCTAACCTCCCTTACCTTCGACGCCATGCGGGGCGGAGCCGGCACGCCACGGGGCTACGAGGTGCGCTCCAGCGCGGACAACTACGCCGCCTCGCTCGGCACAGCGGACCTGCTGACCGCCCGGCCCACGTTTACCAGCATCAGCATCGACCTCTCCGGAGCGGCGTATCAGGGGCTCTCAGCGATCACATTCAAAATATTCGGCTATTCACCCGCCACCGGCTCCTCGGTGGATTACGATAACTTCACGGTGAACGGCGCGACGGTACCGGTGGGAGCTGTCTATACCTGGACCGGTGGCTTAAACGCGAACTGGGACACTTCTTCGCCCAACTGGGCCGGCGCGGGCACGGTCTACAGCGATGGAGTTTCGGTGCAGTTCGATGACTCGGCGCTTCTCCTGACCTCGATCAACGTGGCAGCAGGAGGCGTTTCTCCGCTCACCATGGCGGTGGGAAATCCTCTCAAGCCCTATACTTTCTCCGGCGGGAACATCACGGTCACGAACGGATTGAGCAAAACGGGCGCGGGCCTCCTGACATTTAATTCCACAGTCAACGCCGGCAGTGTGCAGGTGGACGGAGGAACGCTGGAAGTGGGAGCCGGAAAAACCCTGACCAGCCCATCCCTGACAGTGGGCGCGTCCGGAAGTCTTACCGTTCCCGCCACGGGCGGCCTGGGGAGCACCACCGCGCTGGCCGTGAACGGCACCGTCCTTTTTAGCAACACCACTCAGTCTCTCGCCGGACTCAGCGATGCCGGCGGCACCAGCGGCGTGACCACTCTCAACAGCACGGCGCTCACCGTCACCGGGACCTCCAGCTACAATGGCAAGCTCACCGGCACCGGCACCCTGACAAAGACGACGGGCGGAGTGCTTTCACTGGGAGGACTCCTCAATGACTATACCGGCGGAACCCTCGTCACCACCGGCGCGCTGCGCATCAACAGCGGAGCGGCGACCGGAACCGGCACAGTGCGGGTGGAGGCGGACGGAAAGCTCGTGCTCGGAGCAGACACCGCCGCCACCGTCCCGGTGACTCTCGCAGGAGGCGTCACAGGATCCACCGGCGCGGGTCACACGCTCGCCGGCGATCTGACTGTTCCGGCGGGAGCGACGGCGACCCTGACAAGTTCCGATCCGCTGGTTCCGGCAACCAATCTCGATACGGTTCTCACCGGAGCCCTGCATGGCTCAGGCACCCTGAACATCACGGCGGCCTCCGGTCAGGGGGACGCGAATGGCGGCGGGGGCATAAGGTTCCGGAACGTGACGACGGTCTCCGACTTCACCGGCACCCTTGCCATTCTGGGAGGAGCCAAGCTGGAAATCCGCAGCGCGGGCGGCATCTCGAATGCCGCGGGCGCGTCCGCCGCCCTCCGCATGACGGCCGGAGCCACGGGCCTGACCACTTCCATGGGAGCCTTTTCACAGATCAATCTCCGGACCGACAATGACACGACCTACGGCAACAACGTCACCGTTACCGGCACGGGACTGGTGAATATCTTCACAGGGTCCATCAATGCCGGGATTCTCAATCACACCTCCTCGCTGGGGACGCTGACCATCGGCGACCAGCAGACGCTCATTTCGAACAGCGGTGGCACGGTGAACGGCTATCTCCTCACCTTCAATGCCGTGCAGCTTGCCGGAGGAATCGCCGGTTTCAGCCCGGGGAATGCGTTCACCGCATTTGGACAGGATGTCACGCTCGGACCTGTCAGCGAAACGGTGGCCGGGTCGGGTTTTCTGAAGTCCGGAGTGAGCGCTCTAACACTCGCCGCCGCCAATACCTATACCGGCCCCACCTCGATCAATGCCGGCACCCTGCGGCTGGGAGCGGCCGGTGCGCTTCCTTCCGGCACCCTGCTGACAGTGGACGGCGGCACGGTGGATCTCAACAATGCCGGTGTCAGCAACAACCAAACGGTGGCCGCCCTTGCCGGGGCAGGCGGGATCATCACGAACAGCGACAGCGCCAACATCCGCACCCTGACGGTCAATCAGACGACGGATTCCACCTTCAGCAGTTCGATCAATGATGCGGTGGCCCTGACAAAATCCGGGGCCGGTATGCTCACGCTCGCCGGGATCAATACTTATACGGGAGCCACCACCGTCACCGGCGGCACGCTCCGCGTGACCGGCACCATCGACAATACCTCCGGCGTGACGGTGGCGGCGGGAGCGACGCTCTGCGCCACCGGTGCTCAAACGCTCACACTCACCGGTGCCATCGTGAACAACGGCACCCTCCGCATCAGCAGCGGTGCCACGCTCAACGCGGCCGGAGCCGCCAGCTTTGTGAACAACGGCATCCTCGATCTGATCACCGGCACGGCCACTCTGCCGCCCGGCTTCACCAATGGGCCGGGAGGCATCGTGCTCAATTCCGGATCGATCAATGTGAAGACCGTCAGCCGCACCGGCGGCTCGATCACGCTCACGGTCGACAGTCACACGGGCCACACCTATCAACTCCAATCCTCCGCTTCCCTCCAGGGGGCATTCTCCCCCGTCGGTGCCACACAGACCGGCACCACGGGAACGGCACTCACCTTTACCACCGACACCGCCGGAGCACTCCGGGGATTCTACCGGGTGGCCATCGACCCGTGACTCTCCGGACCGGGCCGGAAAAATAAATCTTTAATCTTAGCCACAGCTAGCTAGTTCTTAACGCGTCCTCCAGGTCCTGATTCACATGAAAAAACAGCATCCCCTTCTTGCGGCAGCTTTTGCTGCGGCTCTCTCGTCCACCACGGCTCCCGCCAAAGATAAAAACCCGGACTTCCACCCGCTCCTCGTTTCTCCCGCCAATCTCCAGAGCTGGGTTTTCCACACTGATGGAGCGCCGGAGGGAATTTTCCGTTTCGTGGCCGGTCCCCAGGCCACGTCACAGAGCGCTGGCAGTCTGGAAATCGGAACGGCGGACCCCACCCAGCGCTGCGTTTTTGCAACGGGGGCCTTTGCCGGTTTCCGTCTGGACGATTTGAAGACGCTCAAGTTCGACATGCGCCGCAGCACGCCCGCGAGCGGGACGGCTTCGCCGGTGCTGCAACTGGAGATGGACTTCGATCTGAACGACTCCACCACCTCCTCCCAGGGAATGCTCGTCTTCGATCC
>DATAIE010000586.1:0-2431 GCA_036262875.1 Verrucomicrobiales bacterium | reverse complement strand
GAATGCCCTTTGGACGCAGTGGGGACGCGTAGACGCCGCCGGTTGCCTCGCGCATTTTGCGGAGACCCCCCGCGGCAAGAGCCGCAGCGATGCGCGGCACATCATGGAGGGCTGGTATGAGACGGATCCTGCCGGCGCTCTGGCATGGGCCGCGGGTTCCCACAGTTCCGCTCACGAAGCCGCCGCGGCGGCTTACGCCCTCACCCGCAGCGCGGAGGGTGACGTTAAGAAGCTGGAAGCGGCCCTGCTGTCGCGGGGAGCCGGCGATGCCACCGTCAAAGATTGCCTGCAGGATTATTTCGACCTCGCCAGCGTCTCGGCGGGCCGCAACGACAGCGGTTTTATCTATGAACAGATGCCGGAGGCGCTGAAACCCGGAGCCTGGGGCGTGGCCATGCAGCGGCTGAACTACACCGATCCGCAGGCCGCGGTGGACTGGCTGACGAAGCATGCCAGTGATCCCGGGCGCGACTATTCCCGGGCCTCCCGGCTCGTCGCGGAACTTTCCCGCGAGGACCCGGCCGGTACCGCTGCGTGGGCCGCCCGGCTGCCGGATGACCCGGCTCAGGGGATCGCGCATCCTGCGGTCATGGCCTTTTCTCTTTGGCGGCAATCGGATCCCGCGGCCGCCGCCACATGGCTGCGGGCTCAGCCGGAGCCCGCTGCGTGGGTCGCAAAAATCAAGGCAGACACCAGTCTGCCCTGACCTCAAGGGGAGTGTCAGGATGGACGTTAAGAACCTCCGCCACAGGGTTCACACGGAGAAGCGGTCTTCGGCGGGGGAGGAGCCGGAGCTTCGTTTCACGAGTGCGTCATTCGCTGAGAGGTGGGCGAGGGAATGCAGGGCGTCCTCCGGATCGAGCTTCAGCGCTGTCCCGATTTCCTCCGCGGTGCGCGGGGTGGCGTTGAGACCGGCTTTCACGGTGGCCAGGACCTTGAGGAACTCGCCCGCGGCTTTCTTGCCGGCTTCCACGCCAGGCTGGTGGTAGGCGTTGATGTTCACCAGAGACGCATAGAATCCCACAGCGCGCTCAAACGCGGCGATCACCGCACCGAGCACAAAGGCATCCAGGCGCGGCAGGCTGAGAGTCATGTTCTCTCTGCCGTTTTCAAACAGGGCGCGCCGCGTGCCGCGGAGAAATCCCTGGAGGTAGTCGGCGCTGGTCACGCCGGGCTCCACTTCCAGCGGGGCAGGGGCTCCCTGGGAATCGCGGACCTCCACGAGCGTGGCAAAGAAATTGTTCACCCCGTCGCGCAACTGCTGCACATACGCGTGCTGATCGGTGGAGCCTTTATTGCCATACACGGCGATGCCCTGATGGACGACGTTTCCGTCGAGATCGAGCGTCTTGCCCAGGGACTCCATCACGAGCTGCTGGAGGTATTTGCTGAGCAGCACCAGACGGTCTTTGTAGGGCAGGATCACCATGTCCTTGGCTCCCTTGCCGCCGCCGGCGTGGTACCACATCAGCGCGAGCATCATGGAGATGTTTTGCGCAGGCGGCAGAGAGCGCGTCTTCTCATCCATCGCGGCGGCACCGCCGAGGAAAGCGTCCAGATCCACTCCCTGGAGCGCGGCGGGCACCAGGCCCACGGTGCTCATGACGGAAGTGCGCCCGCCCACCCAGTCGGTCATCGGAAAAATGTGCAGCCAGCCGCCCTCCTTTGCGGTCTTGTCGAGCTTGCTGTCCACGCCGGTGACGGCCACCGCGTGTTTGCCAAAGTCGAGGCCCAGCTTCTCATACGCCGCCTTCGCTTCAAGCATGCCGTTGCGCGTTTCGGCCGTGCCGCCGCTCTTGGAAATGACGATGCTCAGTGTGGAGGCGAGATCGCTGCCCAGTTCCGCCAGCACGCGCTGGATTCCGTTAGGGTCGGTGTTGTCGAAGAAGTGCGTGCGCACGGGAGCCGTCCATGCATCCACCAGCGCGTCCGCCACCAGTTGAGGTCCCAGCGCGGAGCCGCCGATGCCGATCACCAGAATGCGGGTGAACTTCCCGCCGCGCTGAGTCTTGATCTCCCCGCGGTGCACGCGGGCGGCAAAGTCCTTCGAGGCGGCGATATCCGCCTTAATGCCGTCCCGTAAATCCGCCGGGGCCAGTTGCGGGCAGCGCAGCCAGTAGTGACCCACCATGCGGCCCTCGTCGGGATTCGCGATGGCTCCCGCCTCCAGCGCCTTCATGTCTGCCAGCGCCTTCTCCGTCTTCGCCTGCATGGAGGAGAGAAAACCGTCCGGGAAATTCATCCGGCTGACATCGAGCGAAATGCCGAGGTCTTCATAACGGACGAGGTATTGGCAATAGCGGGAGTAGAGCGAGGTCATGGGAAAGTGGCGGTGGAACCGGAGGAAGCATCCGGAGTACCGGAGGGGCACAGTGAAAGTGGAGAAGGCCCCGTGTCATCAGGGAATTGAACAAGGAGAGCGCAGAGGAAG
>DATAIE010000585.1:0-2132 GCA_036262875.1 Verrucomicrobiales bacterium | reverse complement strand
CGGAGTGCACTGCCCAAATCATGGGCTCGGTGGAGGAAGTGGGGCCTCTTTTGCAAAGCGATCCTGTGTAATTTCTCGCTCCGCCCTACACCCGGCCCTATGAAGACTGGTGCGTGGAGGACCATGAGGCTGCCAAAGGGCTTACCGGGGCCGAAAATGTGGAACTGGCCGTCCAGGCAGCAAAGAATGCCTATTTGGGAGCCTGGGAAGTGCTTCCTGATCCGGAGTTTTGCGGGCTGATCAGCGATGATGTGGAAACGATCGTCAGTCTGCTTTTAATGCCCCGACCACTCCGGGCGTTCACCATGGAGAGAATGCAGTGGTATCTCCGGGGTCGCGCCCCATGGGGGTATTTGGGTGAGTTTCCTCATGGGAAGTGGATCATCGTTTGATCATCTCAATCCTTAAAAAACCACAGCGCTCCGGTGAGGGCGGCTCCTGCGAGCCACACCCATATGCCGCCGGGGACAAAATACGGGTAGAGCATGAGGCACATGCTGATGATCAGGCGAATCGGCTGAGCTTCGCGTTTGGCGATGCGGAAGAAAATAATCCCGATCACGCTGAAGATCAGCATGGCAAGCAGATCCGAAGGCGGGGGGAGGTCGATGTCCATGAAGGGTAATGTCGTTGAAAAGCGGCGCAGCGCGGGGATTTTTTCCGAAAGTCAAGCGGCGGAGCAGTGAGCAATGGCGATTGCGCAGGACCCGGGGAGGGGTTTGACGTGGATTTTCGACCCATGCCTGCCACTTTTGCTCAATTGCGTGATGCCATGCCCGCAGGCGGACTGTTTGCCGGACGCGAATGGCTGACGTCGCCGGAGCCGTTTCCGTTGCCGGTGACGCTCTGGAGGGAACTGGAAAAACTTGGCCATCGGCTGCAGGTGTTTCTCAAGGCCTGCAATGACTTGTATTACCTCAGTCACAAAGGCCGCCAGCCGTCGTGGATCGCGGAACTGCTCGATGCGGGAAAGCCTCCGGAAATCCTCGAGGCGGCGCGACATCCGGCTCACCGCAATGCGCTGCCGGGCGTGATCCGGCCGGATTTACTGCTCACCGAGGAAGGGCTGGCGCTGACGGAAATCGACAGCGTGCCGGGCGGCATCGGTCTTACCGCGTGGCTGGGAAAAACATATGGGTCTCTCAATGGATCATGGCCGCTCTGCGGCGGTGCGGACGGGATGATGGAGGGATTTCGCAGCCTGTTCCCGCAGGGAGCGGACATCGCAGTTTCGCGTGAGGCGGGGGACTACCGCCCGGAGATGGATTGGCTGGCAGCGCAGCTTGGCACGGGTTTCGAGGTCCATGAGGCGGAATCGTACGCCCCGCGGGGACGGGATGTTTACCGGTTCTTCGAGATGTTCGACTGGGAGAACATCCGGCACTGGAGGGAATTGCTGGGAGAGGGCGTGCACGTCTCAGCCCCCATGAAGCCGTGGCTGGAGGAAAAGCTGTGGCTGGCGCTGTTCTGGAGTCGTCCGCTGCGGGAGGTGTGGCGTCAGGCGCTGCGGGAAAATCAGCGGGATGTGCTCGGGAGGCTGATTCCGTTTGGCTGGGTGGTTGACCCCGCGCCGCTGCCGCCGCACGGCGTGCTGCCCAGGCTGGACATTCACGCGTGGGAGGAACTGGCGAAGTTTTCCCAGAAGGACCGGCATCTGGTGCTGAAGCTCAGCGGCTTTTCTGAAAATGCGTGGGGCAGCCGCAGCGTCGTCGTAGGACACGATGTGAGTCATGGTGAGTGGACGGCTGCCATTGCGGAAGCGCAGCGGGATTTTGTGCACCATCCGTGGGTGCTGCAACAGTTCCGGCCAGGGAAGCTGGTGGAACATCCCTATTTTGATCCCAAGACCGGCAACATCCGGGTGATGCAGGGAAGAGTGAGGCTCTGCCCTTACTATTTCGTGGAGCGCGGAAGTGGCGAAGCAAAGTGCGGCGGCGTGCTCGCAACGATCGTGCCGGCGGACAAGAAGATCATCCACGGCATGAAGGACGGGATCATCGTGCCGTGCCGGGTGCTGGAGGAGTGAAAACCGGCTGCCGCCGCCTAACGGAAAGGGCCGCGGTGACATCGTAAGAAACACCCGTGGACAAGCGAAGGCTTTTCGGGCAGGGACGGTGAGTGGATATTAACGA
>DATAIE010000584.1:0-2772 GCA_036262875.1 Verrucomicrobiales bacterium | reverse complement strand
CGCGATTTTCATCAGGCATCGCCGCGGCAGCCGCATCAGCCTGGTGCGCAGCGGTGAGTAGGACGCCCCGCGGGTGTCGGAGTAGAACCAGTCCTGTATTTCGTAGCCGGTATCACGCAGTGTCGCGAGCGCGGTGTTCTTGCTGAAGTAATGCAGATGCCCCACCTGCCGGCGCACACGCAGGATGGGCTCATCCCGAAAAACCATCTGCGTGGTCATATCGAGAGGGATGTGAAAGATGAACTGCCGGCCCAGCCGGGTCAGTGAGCGGAGGAAGCCCATGTAGTCCTCCACATGTTCGAAGACATCCAGCAGCAGGACCAAATCGAAGACCTCCTCCACTTCGGCGGCGGTGCCGTTCCGGAACGTGAGGCGCTCGCGCCTCTTGGCGGTGCACTTCGCATACGCTTCCGGCATCGGTTCCACGCCCGTGAATGAAACGGTGGGGGCCATCACGCCGTGCAGGTATTCCAGGATGCCGCCCCCCCCGCAGCCGATCTCACAGATCGTGGCAGGCTTGATTCCCGCTTTTTCGATTATCCGGAGAATCTGCCGCCCCTTCCACGGGGCGTTTTCCTCACCGCAATCCGGGTTGTTGGCCGCATAACGGCCATCCCGGTAGATTTCGGCAACGGAGTCTTTCACGGCAAAATCCTGCTACGCCTTGGTCACCTGGCCCGGTTTGGTGGCCAGCACGGCCATCGCATTCCGCGTGTCCACAATGTGCGGCGCCCAGTCCGCGAGTTCCTGCAGATTGTATTTCGCGTGGTTGGTGGAAATGAGCACGATGTCGAACGAAGACACCACCGCCTTTTCCCACACGATGGACTTCCACCCTGTGTACTCGGCATGTTCCCGCGTGGGGGTGATGACGGGAACGTGGGGATCGTAGAAGCTCACTTCCGCCCCCTGCGCTCTGAGCAGGTCAAACAGCTTGAACGTGGGGCTTTCGCGCATGTCGTCCACATTGGCTTTATAGGCGAGCCCCATGATGAGGACCTTGCTGCCGTTGAGCGCTTTCTTCTGACCGTTCAGACGCTCGCCCACACGGCGCACCACATACTGAGGCATGCCTTCGTTGATTTCACCCGCCAGTTCGATGAACCGGGTGTGGATGCCATACTCCCGCGCCTTCCACGTGAGGTAGAAGGGATCGATGGGAATGCAGTGACCGCCGAGGCCCGGTCCAGGATAGAACGCTGTGTAGCCAAAGGGCTTCGTCTTCGCGGCCTCGATCACTTCCCAGATATCGATCTTCATTTCATCGGCGACGATCTTCATTTCATTCACCAGTCCGATGTTCACGGCGCGGAAGATGTTCTCCAGGAGCTTCACCATTTCCGCCACCCGCGTGGAGGAGACGGGCACCACCTTGTTATAAATAGCCCCGTAGGCGGCGACGCCCTGCTCCAGACAGGCCGGGCAGTGACCGCCGACCACTTTGGGAATGTTGGTGCCGCAGAAGTCCGGGTTGCCCGGATCTTCACGCTCCGGCGAAAACACGAGGAAGAAGTCGCTGCCCAGCGTGAAGCCCTTCTCTTTCACCGGTCCCAGGAATTCCTCGTCGGTGGTGCCGGGATACGTGGTGCTTTCCAGGCACACGAGCTGGTTCTTGCGGAGATAAGGGAGAATCGCATCCCGCGTCGCCCGCACATAGCTGAGGTCCGGCTCGTGATGCAGGTCCAGCGGCGTGGGAACGCAAATGATGATCACATCCACCTCCGGAATGCGGCTGAAATCCGAGGTAGCGCTGAGCACCCCGGCGTCCACCGCCTTCTTCACCCGGTCCACACCGATGTGCTGGATGTAACTTTGGCCGGCATTCAAGGCCTCCACTTTTCGCGAATCGATGTCGAAACCGATCACGCGGATGTTCTTTTCGGCATATCCGAGAACCAGCGGCAGTCCGACGTAGCCGAGACCGAGCACGCCAATCACGGCGGTGTTGTTAGCAAGTTTTTCTTTTGGTGTCATAAAGTGAAAAGTGAGGGTTCAACGCAGGAGGCCGAAAAACGGCCCGCCCGGTCCGGTCAGGCGGTCAAACTCCTTGAGAGCCATTCCGGTGACCTGGTCCATGTTGTAGTAGTGATAGGTGGCCAGCCGGCCGCAAAAGCTGACGTTGGTTTTTGCCGAGGCGAGGTTCCGGTATTTCTCGTACATCGCCCGGGCGTCGGGCGCAGGGATCGGATAATACGGCTCCCGCCCGGGGGCGTCGTCCTGTGAATATTCGCGCACGATGTTCGTGCACGGTGACTGCTGCTGCGTGGCGTGTTTGATCTCCACGATCCGGGTGTACTCGTGATCGTTCGGATAGTTCACCTGCATGGCCGGTTGCCAGAATCCCGGCTTCCCCGCGATGCTCTCGCGGGACCTGAGCCGGTCGGCGGTGAACGACTCCATCTCGAACCTCAAGGACCGCCACGGCAGACGCCCGTAGCAATAGTCAAAATAGGCATCCACCGGACCGGTGTAGATGATATGCCGCGCCTCGTAGTGCTGCCGGGCCTCGCGAAAGTCCGTTTCCAGCCGGATCGTCAATCCGGGGGACGCTTCCACCATCTGTTCGAACAAATAGTTATAACCCAGCTTCGGGAGCGCCTGAAATTCCTCCCGCAAATAACGGTCGTCACGGGTGGTGCGAATGGGAATGCGCGCCGTGACCGAGGCATCGAGATCGCGCGGATGGCGGTGCCAGTGCTTGATGGTATAACCGCGAAAAAACTTTTCGTACAGCTCATGTCCCACCTGCGAGAGGATCACTTCCTCACTGTT
>DATAIE010000583.1:0-15780 GCA_036262875.1 Verrucomicrobiales bacterium | reverse complement strand
CTACGGGCACATTACCCCTGTACCGGAAGGCTCACGGCTGAAGAGCGAGCCCGTTTGGCTGTCTTCAAAGTTCAGCCGGCTCGAACAGACGAAACCTCTGGCGGGCTCCCGTCTCCTGGAGATCGGTCCCGGCCCCGGCCTCTTTCTTTGGTGGGCCCGCGAGCGGGGCTGTGAAGTGCTGGGCGTGGAACCCTCCCCGAATTTTTGCCGGGTTTTGGAACAGACCGGGCTCCCTCACTTGCAGGGCACACTGGATGAAGTGGATCCGGCCATCCATGGGACGTTCGATCTCATCTACATGTCCCACGTCTTCGAGCACTTTTACGATCCTAACGAGGCGCTCGTGCAATGCCGCGGGCTGCTGGCAGAAGGTGGACTCCTTGCCATCGAGGTGCCAAATGTCCTGAAGCCCTTCCGGTCGCTGGACCATTATTTCCTGCGTTACGTGCATCCCTCCAATTTCTCCCCCCGAACGCTTCAATCCCAGTTGGAGAAACAGGGTTTCCGTCCGTTTCACGTGGACGCCGGAGGGACCGACTGGAGATCGCCGCAGAATCTTTTCGTTATCGCCGCAAAGCAGACGGAGATTCCCGGAGAGCGTCCGCCTGTTCCCGCGGAGACCGAAGAAGTAATGCACGCCCTCCGCGAATACCGGCAGCGGTGGCAGCGCTCCCTCGCGTTGAAATGGCACGCAAGGAGTTTGAGTTTGCGAATCAAACGAAGCCTTATCAAAGCGGGGCGGCCTCTTAAGCGGCTGCTGAAGGGACGCCGCGCCGCTGCCACTGCGCAGCATCCGGTTTGAATACTGCCGCGGCGGACCTCTCTAACGATGATCAGAACCAAACGGGATTTGATGTTCTATTTGGCCGCCGACAAGTTTTCGCTCGGCAAAAGCCGCACGAAACCAGGACGGTTGAGTGACGCGATCTGGCGGTTTCAGATTGCCCTGAGAATGCTGGAATACTGTCACAATGTCCCGCAGGCGAAGATGCGCCGGTTTCTCCTCAAGTATTACACGATACAAAAGGAGCGGCTGGGATTTAAACTGGGTTTTGACATCCCGCCGAACGTTTTTGGCCCCGGGCTTCGGATCAACCATTTTGGCAATATCGTAGTCAACGGAAGCGCCAAAGTCGGCATGTGGTGCGATATCCATCAGGGCGTCAATATCGGTAACAATCCCGGTCCCGGCGGCGGGGTCCCGGTGATCGGAGACAACGTGTGGCTCGGGCCGGGCGCAAAACTGTTTGGGGCCATCACGCTGGGCTCCGGTGTTGCCGTGGGCGCCAATGCGGTGGTGAACAAAGACTGTGGAGATAACGTCACTATCGCGGGGATTCCGGCGAAACAGATCAGTGACCACGGCACTGAATCGATGGATGTGGCGGCGAGCATCAGCCGGACCAGGGCCTTTGTGGAGAAAAACCGGCAATACGCGGATTATTTTCCCGGTTTGACCCTGTCGGCGTGAGCCCGGGTCTTTCCAAATCACCGGCGTCATCAGCAATGGAACTTAAAAGTTATCTCCAGTCCCTCGGCTGGAGTTCCGCGAACGGGAAATTCTGGGAAACGTTAGGCAAAAGCCGTCCCCGCATCGCGTTTCTCGCGCCGCCGCTGGACACGATTCCCAGCCCGACCGGGAATGCCATCTACTGCCTGATGGAGCGACTCGTAGAGCGACTGGGCGGAAGCGCGATGGCCATGGCGATCGCGCCGCGTTCCGGAGTGAAGGAGACATCCATCAGCGACCGGCTGCTCTATTACTCCCCCAGTCTGAAACCCTCATGGGTTCTCCGCTCGCTTCCCTACCGTGTGAAAAAACTAATGTTCGGCACAGGCGCTCCGGAGATGAGAAAGTATGGACGGTCCGCCGGTGCAGCGCTGCGCGCGTTGAAAGTGAGCGGAGTGGTGGTCGAAGATGTGCCTGTCCTTGTATCCGCGCTCGCGCGCAGGAGCGGTCCTGAGCTTAAAAAAGTACTGCATCAGCACAGCAATGCGCCGCTGGGAACTTCGCCCCGGCACTGGCGCGGAGTATGCCGGGCCCTGGAGGGGATCGCGTTTGTAGCGCAAAAGACGCAAAAGGCGGCCCTCCAGCGCCATGGCGAATCCGGCACGCCGTCAAGGGTCATTTACAATGGAGTCGATCTGGAACATTACAGCCCGGCCAAATTCACAGGCCCGGCGCTTGAGTTGAGAAACCAGCTTCAGATCGCGGCTGACAGCAGCGTGCTTCTGTTTGCGGGCCGTTTGCTTCCCGGCAAAGGCGTGGCCGAGAGCGCGGAGGCATTCAACCGGGCCAGCGCCGGGAACTCCCGGATGCTCATCGTCGGAGACATGCAGATTCAGTCCTATCGCGACGAGGCCTATCTGGGCCGGCTGAAAGAGGCCGTCGCAAATTCCGCCGGACGAATCACCCTGGCCGGCACGGTCTCCCAGGCCGAACTTCCGAAATGGTATGCCGCGAGCGATGCGGTGATCGTGCCGTCGCTTGGCGAGGAAGGGCTGCCAAAAATCATTACCGAAGCGCTGGCCATGGGTAAACCGGTTCTCGCCAGCGACCGGGGCGGCGCATGGGAACTGCTGCGGGAGGGAGAGAACGGCTGGCTGATCAAAAATCCCGCAGATCTGGAATCGACCGCACAGCTTATCAAAGCGGTGCTGTCGGACCGGGAGGCGCTGCTCCATTTGTCCCACCGCATTCTGGAGCATGACCGCCCTCTGATGAGTGAAGAGCATATGGTCAAAAAGTTCTCCGATCTGCTGGCCGAGTGGTGCGGGAGCGAAGAGCCCGCCTGTTGAGCCGCATGCACGCGCCGCGCACACTTCTCTGCCTCTTTCCCATGGGGTCCGAACTCCGGCAGTTCGGACATTCCGGCCTGCTCTCCCGGCTGCTGGACCTTGGATGGCGCGTGGTGGTCGCAGCCAAGATTGTCGATGAGGACCTCCGGTTACAGCTCGATCCCCGCAGCGAGACTGTGGATTTGCCGCTGGGGCGTCTGCCTTTCGGATTGGTCCACCTGAAAACCGCCCTCCTGGACCGCGCTCACGCCGCACGGGAGCGGAGACGCGGCAAGTCCGGGTGGCGCTACGGAAAAGTGGTCGCGCACAACTGGAAGGAGCGCATGCTCTATGCGGCGCAGCCGGTTCTTGGTCAGGCGCTGTCTTTTCTGCCCTTCGCTCAGAAACAACTGGCCGGCAGAGAGGCTGCCGCCATTCGAAGGCTCTCGTCCCGCGAATGCGCCACCCTCCTCGACTCAGTGAAGCCGGACGTCATTCTCCTGAATGTGCCCCGCTCCGATGCGATCCTGCCACTCCTTTCCGCAGCCCAGACCCGCAAAATCCCGGCGGTGATTCTTTATCACACCTGGAAAGATGTGACGGCCCAGGGACGGCTCAATTTTAAATTCGCGAACTATGGCGTCTGGAGCGGGAACATGCGGGCGGAACTGCTGCGGCAAAATCCGGACATCGATGCAGGGTCCGTCCATCTGACGGGATGCGGCCATTTCCAGTGTGTGGGCCGCAGCGATCTGCTGCTTCCGGAAAGTGAATTTCGCACCGCCCTGGGAGCAAAACCCGGGTCCCGGCTCATCGTATTCCCCGCCTCCGCTCCATGGATGGTACCGGAGGAGGAGCGCTACGTCCGGCTGCTGAAGAAAGTGATCAGCGACTCGAGCGAAATGAACGACGTGCAAATCGTGGTGCGGCTCAATCCCATGGATGGCACCGGCCGGCTGGCGGGCGTTTTAAGTGAGGATGCACCGGAGGTCATCGTATCCGAGCCCGACTGGCGATGGGACCGGAAACGGAACTGGGGGTTCCAGCGCCGCAGTGACCAGGTGCTCTACAACAGCCTGCTGCACTATGCGTCCGCCTGCGTCGGGATGCCCTCGACGGTGACCGTCGAATGTGCGGTGGCGGATGTGCCGGTGCTCAACTTCGGCTTTGATTTGCCAGGTCCCGCCGCGCAGCCGGGAGCGGTCCGGAAATTCTGGGACGCGGATTTTTACGACGAGGTGCGGCAAACCGGCGCAGCGCAACTGGTGGAGTCTGTGGACGCACTCCCCGGCGCTCTCCAGGAGGTTCTCCTCCATCCCGAGGCTGGCCGGTCGTCACGCCAAACGCTCCTGGAACGCCAGCTCGGCGTCGCTCCCCACGCAGCGGTGGAGGCCTCTGTGAAAGTGCTCCTCGAAACAGTCAAATGAGAAGCCCTTCCGTCTTTAGTTTGATACGGTCGGACTACCGCCGCTGCATAGCGCTGGGCGGCAGACCTCTCAAAACGATTTTCTTTTGTCAGGGGTTCTGGGCACTCTTCGTCTATCGCATCTCTCACTGTTTGTATTATCGGACTCCCTTCCCTCCCCTGAGAAAACTGGTGCGCTTCTTTTGTCAGGTGGCCCGCAAAGGCATGGAGATCATTACCGGCATCTCGCTCCCGCCCGACTGCCGCGTCGGCGAAGGTTTCTATATCGGCCATTTCGGGACCGTCATCATCAGCTCGATGGCAGTCATCGGAAAGAACTGCAATTTAAGTCAGGGCGTGACGCTCGGTGTTTCCGGGCGCGGAGACCGGAGGGGCGCTCCCACCATCGGAGACCGGGTCTATATTGCGGCCAATGCGGTGGTCGCCGGAAAGATCTCCATTGGGGATGATGCCATCATCGGGGCCTGCACCGTGGTAACGACCTCCGTTCCGCCGCGCGCGGTCGTTACCGGCAATCCGGGGCAAATCCGGTCCTACCGGGGCAGCTTTGACCACATCCTTTACGACGGCATGGAAGAGGACCCCGGGCGCCAGGCTTCCCATGCGCTTTCCAGAGGGCAGACCGTTCCGGATTCCCCGACGGAGGAAACAAGTGACCAAACCGAAGCGGCTGACTGCGAGTTCGAAGCCGCCCTGCAAAACTACCAACCATCACCACCGTGAAGACACTGATCAAAACATGCCTTGGGAGTTTGCCTGGCGGCAAAACGCTGCTTCGGAAAGTGCGCCTGCACCGTCTGAACAAGAGCCTGCAAAGGTTTCCGGATTCAAAGGCCATCTTCGACCACTATTACAAAACCGGATTCTGGGGCAGCGAGGAAAGCGCTTCGGGTCCAGGATCGACCATCGACTACACGGCAAAGGTCCGAAAGGGGATCGCTGAGGTGATCAAGCGTCTGGATGTGCGCAGGGTGCTGGATGCGCCCTGCGGAGATTTTAACTGGTTCCGCCTGGTGGAGCGGGGCGAACACGTACACTACACAGGCGCTGACATCGTGGCGCCGCTGATTGCGGAGAATACCGCCCGGTACGCCAACGAAAACACCTCCTTCGTCGAGCTGGACATCACACGCGATCCACTGCCGGAGGCGGACCTGTGGGTCTGCCGCGATGTCTTCCTGCACTTTTGCTACCAGGATATTTTCCTAACGATGCAGAATTTTGCACGGAGCGGTGCGCGGTATCTTCTTGCGACTTCCTATCCCACTGCGAAGAAAAACATCGACAATCCCACCGGCTCCGCGCGTCCGGTCAATCTTCTGGCGGCTCCTTTCGACTTCGGCGAACCGCTCGAATACATCGATGACTATATCGAGGGGTATCCCGTCAGGTGCCTGTGTCTCTGGGAACGGAATGCGCTGCTGGAAACCCTCTCGCAGAACAGGAAATTCCAGCAGTGGGCAAAATCCTGAAATCCGCCTCCACGGCATTCATGCTTCATTCGGCTGGAATCAAAAAGGAGGGACCCTTGAAACTGGTCTACCTGTGTAACGAATATCCCCCTGCCCCGCACGGAGGTCTCGGTACCTTTACCGCGGTCCTCGCCAGGAGAATGGCGGCGCGGGGACACTCCGTTCACGTCGTGGGTTTCTACCCGTGCCGGGAAATCGAACGCGAGTCCTCCGACGGGGTAGCCATCACCCGGCTTCCGGCTAACATGTTCGGTAAACTTGGCTTCCTGCTCAACCGCCGACGGCTGATGAGCGAACTTCGGAAAATCAATGCGGCCAGCCCGGTGGATGTAGTGGAGGGCGCTGAACTGGCACTCAGCCAGGTGCCAACCCGCTTTGGTGCCACCAAGCTCATTCGAATGCACGGAGGCCATCACTTCTTCAGCGTGCTTTTGAACAAAAAGCCTCGCTTCTCGCGCGCACTGGTCGAGAAGGCTTCTTTCAAGAATGCGGATTCTCTCTGCGCAGTCAGCCGTTTCGTCGCGGCGGAAACATCGCGACTGCTCAAGCTGCAGGACCGGCCGGTGGAAGTCATTCCCAATCCCATCGATACTGATTTGTTTCAGCCGCTGCCTGACGTGCCCGAGCAGCCGGGGCTGGCCGTTTTTGCCGGGACACTCTGCGAAAAGAAGGGACTCTTTCAGCTAATAGAAGCGGTGCCTCTCGTGAGCCATGTCATTCCCGGCTTTCAACTGAAGCTGGCCGGTCGCGATACGTTCTGGCCAGGCACCCGGACTTCCTTCCTGGAACAGCTCCTGAGCCGGCAAAGCGAAGAGGTGCGCTGCCGGGTCGTTTATGAAGGACAGATTCCGCATCCCATGCTGCCGGCGCTCTTCGCCCAGGCGCAGGTGCTTGTGTTTCCGTCGCACATGGAGTCGCAGGGTTTGGTGATCGGAGAAGGAATGGCCATGGGCAAAGCCGTGGTGACCAGCCAAACAGGCCCCGGGCCGGAACTGATTCGAAATGGGGAAGACGGCATTCTCTGCGATCCATTCGATCCGCAGTCCATCGCCGCCGGCTTGATCACTTGCTTCAGAGATGCCGCTCTCCGTCAGCGGATCGGGGAAAAAGCGCGCACCCGTGTCTGCACGGAGTTGAGCGTGGCGCAGGTCATCGAGCGCAACGAAAATTTCTACCGGCGCATTTCATGACTGCGGGCATCGGCAAATTCAAACCGGCGCATCCGAATCGGCCGTCCTCACAAGGGGTTGCCGATGTCGGGGTGTGGCCGGCGGTGGCTGCATTTTTCTGTGGATGGCTGCTTGAATTGATAGGCACACCCGGCCAGTTGGCCGCCCTCGCCGCTCTGCTTTACCTCACGCTGCGACTGTTCCAACTGGCGTTCACCGGACGGCGCTACTCCTTTCAATTCGCCCTGCTCCTGGGGTTCCTGGTGAATGCGGAGGTATTCATTCGCGATTTCGCCATGCGGGACGCCCCCGCGGGCTACCTCGCGGTGGAGTATGCCATGATCCTCCTCGGTCTTGTCAGTCTGCCGGATCTAATGAAGCGGCACAAAAGGCTCGTGGAATCCGCGCCCGCCTGGCTCTTCCTCGGCATTTGCCTGTGGGATTCCATCGGGTTGTTTTACAGTGAGGATTTTTGGTACGGGCGGATCACTGCCAGCCTGCATTGGGGCGGGCTGGCCTGCCTGCTCCTGGGAGCGGCGGCATTCGCGACGGAGGCCACGCGCAAAGGACTCCTGGACGGCATCATCCTCGGAACCTTTCTATCGCTGGGCGTGATGCTTCAGCGAACGCTCCAGTCCTCATCCTCTCTGGATCTTGAAGCCGGATTCCGGTTTGGTCACGCGCTCGTGAGCGCCGTTCAGGTGGGCATTGTGCTGACGGCGGGCATGCTGGCGTGCGTGCTCAAATTGATAAGCGGATACGGCAAACCGCGCAATGCCCTCATCTGCCTGGCGCTCCTCGCGCCCTTCTGCGTAGCCACTTTCAGCCGGGGGCCGCTGCTGGCCTTCTTCGCCGGAGTGCTCTGTCTGGGATTCTACCGCCGGCGTTCCGGAGGCGGATGGAAACTCGCAGCAGCCGGCCTGCTGCTGGCGGGCGCGGTGCTCGCCGTCAAATGGGCGCTTCCCTCCAATTTTGACGGACGCTACGAGGAATTGCAGGGTTCCGAAGAACGCATCCGAATATGGGCCGTGGTCGGCGAAATGTGGAAGGAGAGTCCGGTCATCGGTTATGGACCGGGAAGCTGGTTTTCCGTTTATCCGCGTTTCGCCGCCGGAGCGGACCGCGCCCCCAGCCTGGCTTCCGATGCGCATAATTTTATTCTTCAGGCAGCCTCTGACGGAGGATCTATCGGCGTCGCCCTTTTCGTGCTTTTCCTTGGCACTTTGATGATCCGCATCGTCAAGGCCCGGTCAGCCATGGGCCTGGCCTTGTTTGTGTTTATTTTCATCATCGCCTCGCTGGCGAACTTCAAATTGAGCGTGCTGTTTTTGATACTGGGGGCGGGCCTCGGTGACTCGGCCACCCTTCCCGCAACAGGAGCAAAACAAGTCCCTCGCGCGCCGGTGGCACCCGCACGCGGATTGCTCCCGGGACATTTTATCAATGCGCGTCAGCGCCGCCTCGGAGGACCTTTCCCGGAATGAGTGATTCATCGACAGACCCGTCCCGAAGACTGGTCGTATTTTCCGGCTGTGCCCACTATTTCGTAGACGGGCAAATGGTGGCGCATGGAGGATTCGTGCGGGAAATCGAAATTTGGGCACGCATCTTTCCGGAGGTGCTGGTCATCACAGTCGAGGGAACCAGCCCGCCGCCTGCGGACGCGATTCCCTATACCTCTCCCGGCATTTCCTGCACGCTGCTTCGCACCGCTTCCGGCACCACCGGCTTCGCCGGAAAGCTTCGTCTCGCGGGGCTCACTGCTCAATGGACTATGGCTTCCCTGCCACTGCTCAGGTCCGGCGATATCGTCATGGCGCGCGGCCCGGACAGTCTTGGTTTCCTTGGGGGCGTTCTTGCACGTCTCAAAGGGCTGCCCCGCTTTGCCAAGTATGCGGACCAGTGGCAATCATTTCACGAGGAACCGCGCGGGTACCGGCTGCAAAAAGCATTCTACAGAGGCTCCTGGTTTGGCGGGCCTGTGCAAATCTACGGCAGCGCCGATCCCCGCCGTCCTCACCTCGTCCCCTTCTTCACCTCGAGTTTTACGGAAAGCGAGTGGACGGAGGCGGGCGATCAGATCGCAATGAGAAGTGATCCTCCTCCCTGGCGGATCCTCTTTTGCGGACGTTTCGTGCACGCCAAAGGCATCGATCTCCTGCTGCGGGCCTTTAAGCGTTTCCTCGATGCCGGGATTCCTGGAGAACTGAATCTTGTCGGGGATGGAGAGGAAATGGCTGCGTCGGTGAATCTGACCCGCGCGCTGGGTATCCAGGAACACGTGGTCTTCCATGGTTGGCTGGGACGCGAGGCTCTGTTGAAGCAATACGGACGCGCTCATGTCTTCGTCCATTCCTCGAGGAAAGAGGGCTTCGGCAAAGTGATCATCGAAGCGATGTCTTTTGCGCTGCCCGTGATTGCCACAGATGTGGGCGTCTCCCGCTTTCTGATCCATCCGCCGGAATGCGGCACCCTGGCAAAACCTGAAGACGAGCAGGACCTTGCAGAGCATCTCCTGAAAATGGCGGGGGCACCGGAGGAAGCCCGCAGAATGGGCGTGGCGGCGCGGGCCAGAGTCACTCAGTTCCTTTTCGAAAAGCTGGAGCAGCAGTACCGGGAATTCCTGTCCACTCAGCATGAGCTTTCAATCAACTGAGCCTGGCCCGCCTCCGCCGGTTTCACGGCTGAGAGTGGCGCAAGTGGTCGACAGTCTCGCCTCCGGCGGCACGGAACGGTTTGCGGTGAACCTCGCGAACACTCTCGCGGCCAATGGTCATGAGTCCCACCTTTGCAGCACCCGCGGGGAAGGCCCGCTGGCTGACGCGGTGAAACCAGGTGTCAGCCGCCTGCGTTTGAATCGTTCCCGCGCTTTCGATCCTGTGGCGTTCATTGAATTTGCCCGTTACCTGAACCGTCACCGGATCGAGGTTCTCCACGCGCACAGCAGCGCTGTTTTTATCTCCATGATTGCATCGGTCCTTTCAACACGGCCGCGCATCATCTGGCATCTTCACCAGGGTAAACTCGCGGACCGTTCGGACGCGCCGCTGCCGCTGCGACTGGCCTCGCGGAAGGTGGCGGCAGTCATCGCCGTGAACCGTCCTCTGGCTCAGTGGGCCATCGAGAGCCTCCGCATGCCGCCGCCGCGGGTGAACTATATCGCCAACTACGTGCGACCGCCGGTTTTGGGCGGAGGGGATGCAGCGTTCCCCGGCATCCCTGGATTCCGGATCGTTTGTGTCGGCAATCTGCGGCCCGAAAAAGATACTCTCAGCCTCCTGGCCGCGATGACTGAAGTGCTGCGTGAGGTCCCGCAGGCACATCTCCTCATCGTGGGAGGCAGCAGCGATGCGGCTTACAGTGCCCGGGTGAAAGAGGAGGTGGTCACACGCCGCATGGAGCACGCGGTGACCTTTTTAGGCCCCCGGGATGACGTGCCGGAAATTCTCCAGTCCTGCGACATCGCCGTCATGAGTTCCGCCGCGGAGGGATTTCCCCTGGCCATGCTCGAGTACGGCGCCGCCGGCCTGGCGACCGTCGGCACCCGTGTCGGAGCCTGTCAGGAAATTCTCGACGACGGCCAGGCGGGTCTCGTGGTTCCTCCCTCCAACCCTAACGAACTGGCGTCCGCCCTGCTGACGCTGCTGAAGTCTCCGGACCTGCGGCAGCGCCTCGGCGCAGCTTTCAAAGCGCGGGTCGAACGGGAGTATGGCGAGCAGAAAATCGTAGCTGAAATCACAGACGTTTATCGCCTCGCGCTGTCCGTTTGATCACAGACCGGCCAACACCATGGAGTCTCTCCAAATTCCCGAACTCTCCGTACCGGATACCATCGTCCCGGTCGAGTCCAGGCATCTCGCAGCCGTCGCCGCAGTGCATATGAGGGCTTTTCCGGAGTCCGCCCTCGCCCGGCTCGGGATGGAATCCGTTCGCCGCTACTACGAGTGGCAGTTGAAGGGCCCTCACGAGCATTTTTTCATCGGAGTCTTCGACGGAGAGAAGATGTCAGGCTACGCGGTGGGAGGAAAGGCGCGCGGGGCACTGGCCGGTTTTGTGGGGAAAAACAAATGGTTCCTCCTCGGCCGGATCATTCTAAAACCGCGCCTGCTTTTTTCGGCCCGCGGACGAAAGGCCATAGGCTCCGCCCTGCAGGTCATCCGCAGGCGGCGCGGGAAAAAAGTTCCACCCGCGCCCGCAGGCCGGATTAGTTTTGGCATCCTGGCTATCGCGGTGGACCCCGCACGTCAGGGTACTGGCGAGGGTCTCCGGTTGATGCGGCACCTGGAAAGTGTCGCCCGGGACAAAAACTACACTCACATGCATCTCACCGTGAGTGTCGCCAATGCAAAGGCCATCCGCTTCTACGAGAAGCTCGGCTGGAGCAAAGTAGAGAGCGATGGCGCGTGGAACGGCTCGATGGAAAAACGTCTTTCGTGACTTCGGCCACACCCAACTCCGTTCTGTTTGTCGGTGCCTATCCGCGGCCCGCTCCGCTGGAGCGTTTCGTTTCCGGGGACCTGGCCGGACGGCTCGTTTCCCGTGCGTGGAAAGTCCGGGTTACTTCGCGACAAACAGGCAGACTGGGAAGACTGGCCGCCATCGTCTGGGGAGCGTGGCGCGGCGGTTCCCGCTGCGACATTGCCTGTGTGGATGTTTTCAGCGGGGCTGCTTTCACATGGGCCCAGGCCGCGTGCGTTCTTTTACGGTGGGCCCGGAAGCCCTATGTGATCACTCTTCATGGCGGGAATTTGCCTGACTTTGGGAACCGGCATCCGGCCCGCGTTGGAAAGCTTCTGGCTTCCGCCGCCGCGGTCACCTGCCCTTCTCCCTATCTGGTAAAGGCCATGCGGCGGTTTCGCCCGGACCTCATGCTCATTCCCAACGGAGTGGATTTGTCCCAATACCATTTCGAGGAACGGCGCGCGCCTTTGTTGCGCCTCATGTGGCTGCGCGCGTTTCACGAAATGTATAACCCGGTGATGGCGGTCGAGATCGTTTCTCTTCTGCGGCAGCAGGGCATCAATGTTACTTTGTGCATGATCGGTCCGGACAAGGGAGACGGCTCTCTGGAGCGCACCCGGTCCCGCGCAAAGGAACTCGAAGTGGATGCCTGCGTGCAGTTTCCTGGACCGATAGCCAAGGAGGACGTGCCCGCATGGCTGCAAAAAGGCGATATTTTCCTCAATACGACGGATGTCGATAATACACCGGTGAGTGTCATCGAGGCCATGGCTTCCGGCCTGGTGGTGATCTCCACAAATGTTGGCGGAATTCCTGATCTCATTCACGACGGCCAGGATGGACTGCTGGTCACGCCGCGGGATCCGGAGAGGATGGCCAGTGCCGTGCGAACCGTCATCGAAGACCGCACTTTAGCCGTGCAGCTCTCAACCGCAGCCCGCGCCAAAGTGGAGAGTTTTGACTGGTCCGTCGTCCTGCCCCAGTGGCTGGAACTGTTCCAATCTGTATGCAAGCAGCCCGCCTGATGCCGCTCTACCGGCGTCTGCCCGCCGGCCTTCGCAGCGTCGTTGCCAGCCTTCGGGGCATGCAACTGCGGGCACGCCGCTACGGACGGGAAACGGAGGCCCTGGCCGCCGCGGCGCTGGAACGTGATCATTGGGATTCCGGCCAGTGGCACCGCTGGCAGCAGCAGCAGCTTACGGCCCTCCTCGACCGCGCGGCGACAAAGGTCCCCTTTTATCGCAACCTGTGGGCCAACCGGCAATCAGACCGGGCGTCATTGCGCGATTGGCCTGTGCTCTCGAAACAATCGGTACGGGCCGACTCCCGCGCCTTTGTGGCCGATGATGCGGACAGGAGCCGCCTGTCTCTGGAGAACACGAGCGGAACGTCCGGAACCCCCATTCAACTTTGGCAGAACCGCGAGGATGTGCGTGCCTGGTATGCGCTGATGGAAGCCCGCTGGCGGATGTGGAACGGCGTATCGCGGACGGACCCCTGGGCCATTCTCGGAGGACAGTTGATCACACCGGTCCATCAGACCAAACCTCCCTATTGGATCTGGAACTATGGCCTGAACCAGCTCTATCTGTCCTCCTATCATATCTCCGCGGAGACCTGCGCCGGCTACCTTGAGGCCATCCGCCGCAGACGGGCTGTGTATCTCTGGGGGTATGCGTCCTCGCTCTATTCGCTGGCCGTTTTCGCTCGTGACAAGAAGCTGACGCCCCCGCCGTTGAAAGCAATCATCAGCAATGCCGAGCCCCTCCTGCAGCATCAGCGGGAAATGATCGCAGAGGTTTTTGGCTGCCCGGTCAAGGACACCTACGGCATGAGTGAAATGCTCTGTGCGGCCAGTGAGTGTGAGGCCGGGAGCATGCATCTGTGGCCCGAGACAGGAGTGCATGAGGTCCTCGAAGATGAGACGGATGAGCCGGTTCCACTGGGACGTGCCGGCCGCCTCGTCTGCACCGGCTTTCTCAACCAGGACATGCCGCTGGTGCGCTACGATACTGGAGACCGCGTGATCATTGCTCCGCCGGACCAGTCCTGTGCCTGCGGGCGGCGACTGCCCCTGCTGCTTTCCGTGGAAGGCCGCTGTGACGATGTTCTCTGGACAACCGATGACCGGCGGATTGGCCGCATGGACACGGTTTTCAAAAGTGATCTTCCCATCGTCGAAGCCCAAATCATTCAGGAGACCCTGTCCACGGTGCGCGTGCTGGTGGTTCCCGGGAATGGTTATGAATCCAGCCACGAAGCGGGATTGCAAAAGTCTGTCAAAGAGCGCCTGGGCGAAGTGGAAGTCATCGTGGAGCAGGTCAAAGAGATTCCGCGGACTGCGAACGGCAAGTTTCGCGCGGTGATTTCTAAAATCGTCAGGTAAGCCGACCGTGGAGAACGCGTTAGTCACCGTCATCATTCCCTGCCGCAACGAGGCCGGTTGCATCGAAGCCTGCCTTCGTTCCGTTTTGAAACAGGAGCCTCCGCCGGGCGGATTCGAAATCATCGTGGCGGACGGCCTATCCGATGACGGGACACGGGAATTGCTCGCGCGTCTTTGTGCAGAGGAACCCTCGATTAGGATGGTGGACAATCCGCAGCGGATCACGCCCGCCGGTTTGAATGTCGCCATTCGTGCCGCCCGCGGATCAGTCATTGTGCGGATGGATGCCCATACGGAATACGCGCCGGACTACATCCGCTGCTGCCTCGAAGTCCTGACCCGCACCGGGGCGGACAATGTTGGCGGACCGGCCCGCACGAAAACGGCTTCCCGTGTTCAGGAAGTAATTGCCGCTGCCTATCACTCCCCCCTCGTGGTGGGTGGCGCGCGTTTTCACGATGCCGCCTTCGAGGGTCCGGTGGACACCGTCACCTACGGATGCTGGCGGCGTGAAGCCTTTGAGAAGTTCGGGTTTTTCGATGAAGAACTCGTTCGAAACCAGGATGACGAACACAATCTGCGGATCACCCGCGCGGGGGGACACATCTATCAGTCGCCATCCATTCGCAGTTGGTATCAGCCGCGCAGTTCTCTCATTGCTCTGTTTCGCCAGTATTCCCAGTACGGCTATTGGAAAGTGCGGGTAATCCGGAAACACCGGATCCCCGCCTCCCTGCGGCATCTGGTGCCTGGAGCCTTTGTCGGTACGGTCCTGCTGCTGGCACCGCTGGCGATTTTCATGCCCTGGGCGCGGTGGTCTCTCGTAGCCCTGCTCGCCGCCTATGGGCTGGCAAATCTGGCTGCTTCTCTGGATGCAGCCCGGCGCGGAGGTGTCCGCTGTCTTCCTCTGCTTCCCGTCGTCGTAATCTGTTACCAGATCGGTTATGGATGGGGCTTCCTTCGCGGATTGATGGATTTTGTTCTCTTTCGCCGGGCTCCGGTACAATCGGCCACCCGCCTGACAAGGGCGTAAGAGTTTCCACCTTTCCGCCAGCGATGGATTTTCTCTACAGCCTGCTCCTGAAGTGCTTCTATCCGACGTCCGTCTGCGTCCTGCTGCTCCTGGCATCGGTGATTTTCAGGAAACGGAAAATCCCCTGCCGGGTTTTGTTCTTGTCCGCATGGGGAGTGCTGATGATCTGCGGAAACGGACTCGTCGCCGGCTGGATGGCTGCCGGCCTTGAGAAGCAGTATCCCTCAGCCACTCCGCTTCCCATCGCGGACGCCATTGTCGTATTGAGCGGCGGTCTCGAAGACAGGATTCCACCCCGGACGGGAATCGAGGTGAATGAAGCAGGCGACCGGGTGCTGCATGCATGGCGCTTGTTTCGGGACGGTCTCGCGCCACGCGTTATCTGCACCGGCGGGACCGGCACCGGCGGAGCCGAGGGGACCCCTGCGGCGGAAGTGATCTCGCAGTTTCTCCAGGAACTGGGAGTTCCGGAGAACGCGATCACCGTGGAAAAGCTCGCGAAAGACACACATGAACACGCTGTCAATCTGGGGCCGGTTTTCACCGGCGGCGGAATCCACCAGGTTTTACTTGTAACGTCCGCCATGCATATGCCGCGGGCCGTCGCCTCATTCCGGAAATCATGTCCCGGTATTAACTTCATCCCGGCTCCCTGCGATTTCAGAGTCGTCGCGGGCCCGCCCCAGCCATGGTACCGCTCACTGGCGGCGTTTATTCCGACTCCCTCGCAGCTCAATGTTTTCACCGATGCGGCGCACGAATACCTTGGATTGGTGAAGTACTATTTTAAAGGCTGGATATAGATTCGTCCTCTTTAGCTCATGCCTGACTGGTTGAATCGAATCCTGGCCGTCGTGCTCCTGGTACTGTTTGTCCCGGTCATTTTGATCATCGCGCTCGCTGTCCTGATTGGCTCGGGCCGGCCTGTCTTTTTCAGGCAAACCCGGGTCGGGCGGAACGGGAAGGATTTCACGCTCCTGAAGTTCCGCACCATGTCCGTAATGAAAGGCACCGAGAACGGAAGCTTCGATGCTGGCAGTTCCCAACGGGTGACG
>DATAIE010000582.1:0-6174 GCA_036262875.1 Verrucomicrobiales bacterium | reverse complement strand
GTGCGCCGGGCGTCTCACCGGGCTGGACGACGACTGCCAGTCCCCCGTTCCCGCCAGGAGAGGGCGCATGCAGCATATCGAGGCCGAGTAGAATCCGGCCACGCTTGGTGGAGGTGCCGGCGAGCGTCAGTTGCCCGGTGGCCGCCATCGCCTTCCGGGACGGGAGACTGCGGCGACTGGCTTTCAGCCAGGCCGCACGCTGGATGCCACTGAGACCGCCCGCGTATTCGGCCGGCATGCGCAAAAAGTGCCGAACTACCGGCGCCTGGGTGCGGCAACCCGCCAGCATTGTGCAGGAGCACAGTGCCAGAATCACCACAGGGCGGAGATGACCGGTCATGCCTCACTATCCGGTCCCGTCTGACGGGTGTCAAATTCGGGCTCACTCCGCCAGCTTCACGTGCACCTCCGCCCGCTCGAAGTCCTGCGCGGTCAGCAGCGGCCTTTGTTTGAATCCGGTCATCATCCCGATCAGTGAATCCGGGAACACCTCCAGGCGGGTATTGTAAGCGGTGGCGATATCATTGAAGTAGGCCCGCGCGAGAGCGATGCGCTGTTCCGTCTCAATGATCTCCTTCTGCAAATTGAGAAACGCTGTATCCGTTTTCAGCACGGGATAACTTTCCCCGAGGGCGATGATCGTCCGTGCAATGCCGTGAATCTCCGGACCGGATCCGCCGGGAAGGGTGGCGCTTTCCTGCGTGCGCATGGCGGCGACGGCGGTCTGCACGTCTTTTTCGTGTGAGCGCAGCGCATCCACGCACGCGACGAGCCGGGGAATGAGATCGTGCCGGCGCTTGAGCTGCACATCCAGTTGAGACCAGCCCTGACGAACGCGGTTCCGCGTGTCCACGAGACTGTTATACACCATCCAGACCCACGTGAGGCCCCACGCACTGCAGTAGATGCCGCCGAAGAGTGCCGCCGCAGGCCATTTCCGCTCCTGCGTGAATCCCATGCCCACTGCCAGCAACAGACCAACGATTCCCCAGACCCAGAGGGCGATGCCGAAGCCTTTGAGCACCTGCTCCTCCGGTTTCGTGCTGATGAGGAAGACGGGAGAGCCCTTCTCCTTTGCAATCTCCGGCGCTACGATGTCCGCCCGTTCACGCGCCCGGCCCACCAGATAGACATCTCCGTGCAGGACAATGCCCGATTCGCTGAAGGTGCGTGAGAAGGTGCTGTCTGAGACCGCGCCCACCGGTCCCTTGCCATAATAAAGAGGGTCTCCCAGGCTGCAGGTCCGCGAAAAGAGTGCCACGGGCCTTACATCGGCGCCGTCCGGATGAACGAGAATCACACCGGTTTCGTCTTTCAGGTAGAAAGGATCCATCTGACCTCCACTGGCAACGGTGGTGCTGCCGCTCTCCGTGCGCGTGCGGGTCTGCGTTTTGCCGTCCTGGTCGGTGTAGGTTTCCTGCACTTCGCGCCGCCAGCTTTCGCTGATACTCCAGGAGGAAATGACACACTTTTCCCCGCTGAGGTAAGCGATGTGCGGCCCTTCGCTTTCGGCGGTGCCCTTGAGTTCCACCAGGCCGATAAAGACGCCCTGGACGTGTGAAGTAGGAAGGGCGGAGAGGAGCCGCCGCCGGCGGTTGGCCCGGTGGCTCATGAAAAGCCCCAGCAGGGACAGAAGACCCAGACCTATGAGGACGTAAATCATGCTGCCGCCAGAGAATCACGTCCTGCCAATCCCTGATCCACACAGCAGGGACAATCGCTCACCCAGTGACCGGGTGCGGCTTCGCGGAGCCCGATTTCCCGGCCAATGCTTTCCTGGTAGCGCGGCGCCTTCATCCGATGACCGAACGCACATCCGGGCGGAGGATTGATAGGGCTGGGCACGTCACCCGCAGGCAGTGAGCGCTGCGGCTTGATGGAGGGATCGGGTTTGGGAATCGCGCTCAACAGCGTTTTTGTATAAGCATGGAGAGGAGCAGTGGTGATCACACTGGAAGGACCGAGTTCCACGATCTTCCCCAAGTACATAATGGCGATGCGGTCCGAGATATGCCGGACCACCGCGAGATTATGAGAGATGAACAGATAACTCATCCCGAACTCCCGCTGGAGATCCAGCATGAGATTGAGCACCTGGCTTTGCACGGAAACATCGAGAGCGCTCACCGGCTCATCGCAGACGATCAACTGCGGCTGGAGCGCCAGGGCCCGCGCGATGCCGATGCGCTGCCGCTGGCCGCCGCTGAACTCGAACGGGAATTTCCCAGCAGCGCTCGCCGGCAGTCCCACGCGCTGGAGGAGAGCTTCCACCCGGTGCGCGCGTTCCGATGGTGCGCAAGCTTTGTGAATGACGAACGGCTCCTCCAAAATGGCCCCCACTGTCATGCGGGGATTCAGGGATTCCGCCGGGTCCTGAAAAATCATCTGCATTTCCCGGCTCATCATTCCCGGACGGCATCCGGCGATTTCATGCCCTCCGAACTTGATCGAACCCTCCACCGGCTTGTTGAGGCCCACGATCGTTTTTCCGAGAGTGGTCTTTCCGCAGCCGCTCTCGCCGATGAGTCCCACGGTCTCGCCCTTCCCCACGGTGAGCGAAACGCCATCCACGGCGCGGCAGGAGGCGACCGTGCGATTGAGCACTCCCCCCTTTACAGGGAAATAAACGCGGAGGCCGGAGATTTGCAGCAAGGACATAGACGGAAGAGCCGCGACTGTGAGCCAGAGCAGGCGCAGCGTCAAGGTGCCGCGTCAGCGGCCGGCGGCAACACATGACGGGCCTGCCGGGCCGGGAGGGTTCGCGCTCCTGCCGGATGTGGCGACCCGGTCCGTGCCGGCAAATGTGGTGACAGCCAGCGCGGAGGTTTGTCCCCGTGGCGGCCCGGGCGGATGTAGTCGCTCCACAGACTCGCCGCGACCTCCGCCGGAGCGAGACCTTTTTCCCCGGTGAGCCAGCGAAAGATCAGTTCCACCAGCTTCAGCAGCGCGATGCCGTCCACCATGCCTGTGTGTTCCCACAGAAATGCCACCAGTTTGCGGAAGGCGGAAAATGGAGAGGCCTCCTCGTGCCAGATCAGTTCGAGAGTGGACGGGAAATTTCCGCTGTTTCCCACCAGGTCCCAGAATTTCGCAAAACGCCGCATCTCCTGCATGCCGGCAAAGGAAATGAGTTTCGTTTGCAGCACTTCATACGGTGCGTGCGCGGCGTAGACCATTTCCCATTCGGCATCGTGCCGCACGATGGGCGTCCCCCGCAGCCGTTTCAAAATGCCCACCTGAATTTCCTGGGGCCCCATGGCCAGCAACCGGTCGAACCCGCGCCCAAACGAATCCACATCTTCACCGGGCAGGCCCACGATGAGGTCTGCATGGAGGTGCACGCCCGTGCTGCCGCGCAGATACCGGAAGTTCTCCTCTGTCCTGACATGATTGTTGCGGCGCGAAATATTGCGCGAGGCCAGTTCATCGAATGTTTGAATGCCCACTTCAAACTGCAACACGCCCGGCGGAAACCGCGCGATGATTTCCCGGAGACCCTCCGGCAGACGGTCCGGGATCATTTCGAAGTGCAGGAAAAGCCCGGGGCGCATGCGCTCATGGAAGAATTCCAACAGCGTCCGCGAGGTGTTCAGGTTCAAGTTGAAGGTGCGGTCGACAAACTTAAATTGCCGAAGCCCGCGATCCAGCAGGTCTTCCAGCGCGGGCAGCAGCCGGTCCAGAGCGACCGCCCTGACAGGAATATCCAGCGAGGAGAGGCAGAACTCACAGGTGAAGGGACATCCCCGGCTGGCTTCCACGTAGACTACACGCTTTGCAATATCCTCCGCCTCATAAAGATGATAGGGCAGCGCCAGTTGATCGAATACCGGCAACGGCGCCGGGATGATTTTCCGCTCCGGCCGGTGCCCGGCCAGCAATTCCCGGCACAGATCACGGAAGGCCAAATCCGCCTCGCCGGTGATCACGTAGTCCGCCAGGCGGACGATCTCCTGGCCCTCCGTTTCATAGCTGACCTCCGGCCCGCCCAGGACGATGCACAGACCCGGGCGCACTTTCTTCAATGCCGCAACCACTTCGAGACTCTCTGCCGCATTCCAGATATACACGCCGAGCCCGAGAATATCCGGCTCGCGTGCAAGAATCGCCTCCACCACGTCCAGAGGGCGCTGATTGATGGTGAACTCGACCATCGCCGTCCGGCTCTCCAGTTCCCCCATATTCGCGAGCAGATAGCGCAGCCCAAACGCCGCGTGGGGATACGAGGCATTGAGCGTGGCGAGGAGAATGGAACGGTGTTCCGGCATGGGCGGAGTGAGCCTGAGCCGGGATTTTTCCCGCCACAACAGGCACCGCACCGTCTCTTTCAGACAACGTCACCCCGTTTGCGTTCCGGTTTTTGCTGGCGCCGGGAGTCCGGCCTCCGGTATGCGCCACGCATGAGACTTGCTTTTGTTTTTCCCGTTTCGCTGCTCGCGCTCGTTTCCCCCGCGATCGCCCTGCCGGAGGCGTTTGAAGTGGGACCGGACCGGCTGGCTGAACTGCCAAAGGGGAAAGAGGCGGACGGCATCGCGGGAGACTACGTGATGCGCAACGACAGGGTGGAATTGACGATCAGCGGGAATCTCCCGGAGCGGCGCGCGAACATGAGCACATTTTACGGCGCGGGCGGACAGACGCCGGGTTGTCTCTATGACCTGTGCCTCCGCGGGTCGGCGAATGACCAGATCACCATCTTCAGCCCCGCGGGTCAGCGGGGGCCGGTGACATGGGTGCGCATCGTCAAAGACGGGAAAGACGGCACCGCGGAAATCGAAACAGTGACGACCGCCGCCAACAACAAGGGACTCTACCGCCGCCACGCGTGGAGGCTGCGCGACGGCATGAGCGGCGTGGAAATCGAAACCACGCTCCGCAATGAGACTGCCGCGGTGATGAAGCTGGCCGCCGAAGACAAAATCACGCAGATGACACAGAGCGGGCCGTTTCCTCCCTACACGTGGTCCAACGCCGTCGACCCGTCCGACAAGGCCGGGTATGCGGTGGAGGCCATGCAGTTCAACGGCAGCCTCGCCGCCGGAGAGGAGAAGAAGGTCACCCGCTTCCTCGCCGTGGGCACTTCCCCGGCGCAGGCGCTGGGCATGCTGATGGAAAAGGCGGGTGGAACCGGAAAGGTCTCTCTAACGCTCAAAGACGCTCACGGAAAACCGGTGAGCACGGCCACGGTGGTGGTGGTCAACGGCGGCAAGGAAGCACCGGCTTATCCTGACAAGGCGGGAAAAATCGAGGTCAGTCTGCCTGCGGGGGCTCATGAATTGAGAGTGACGGATCAGGGCCGCACACCGGTGAAGGTCTCCATCGAGGTGGCCCCCGGAGCCACTGCGGAGCGGGAGATCAGTCTTCCGCCTCCAGCGTCCGTCGTGTTCCGCGTCACTGAGGAGGGCACCGGGAAATCGCTTCCGTGCAAAGCACAGTTTCTTTCCAAAGACGGCACTCCGAAAACGAACCTCGGGCCGCCCAACCGCGCGCACGGGTGTGTCGACCAGTGGCATTCGGAAACCGGCAGTTTCGAGGTGCCGCTCGCCGCGGGAGCCTATCATATCATCGTCACCCGCGGACCGGAATACTCGCACCTGGAGCAGGACATCATCCTGGCTGCCGGTCAGCAGGTGCAGGTCACCGGCGCGCTGAAACGGATGGTGGATACAACCGGATGGGTTTCCACAGATTTCCACAATCACTCGACACCGAGCGGCGACAACACCTGCGGCACAGACGACCGCATCATCAACCTTGCCGCGGAGCATCTGGAATTCGCCGTCACCTCGGAGCACAATCGCATCTACGACTGGACCCCGCATATCCAAAAGCTGGGCCTCTCGCCGTGGGTGAGCACCGTCTGCGGGCTCGAACTCACCGGAGCCAATCAGCATCTCAACTGCTTCCCGCTCAAAATGGAGCCAGGCCGCCAGGACAACGGCGCGCCCGTATGGAACTTCGATCCCCGCATCTCCGCCATCACGCTCCGCGACTGGCAGACGCCTGATCCCGACCGCTGGGTGCAGATCAATCACCCGGACCTGGAGCGCGACTTCGCCGACCGTGATGCCGACGGCGCGCGCGACACCGGATACTATGGCATCACCCAGTATGTGGATGCGTGGGAGATCGAGAACTTCATCGATCCAGGCATCCTCGAATCCGCACCGTTCCGCA
>DATAIE010000581.1:0-1623 GCA_036262875.1 Verrucomicrobiales bacterium | reverse complement strand
AGGCATCGGATGCTTCGATTTGGAAAGGAGAGGCGCTTCTTCGTCGGTGCTCATCGGGTTAGAGTCCAAACGGGTTTTCCACCACTCCCTCCGGCAGGCTCGCCTGACAGGTCAGACTGATCCCGCCCCGTGCGGAGAAGTTCCCGCGCACGATCGCCTTCTTCGGCGCACAGGCGTTGACGATGTCATCCAGCACCCGGTTCACGATATCCTCGTTGAAAAGGGCCGTGTTCCGCCAGGAGGCGAGGTAGTACTTCAGCGACTTCGTTTCGATGCACTTCTCCCCCGGAACATAACAAATCCTCAGCCGCGCGGTATCCGGCTGCCCGGTCACAGGACACAGAGAGCCGAATTCAGGGTAATCCAGGTGTATCCAATAATCACGCTGCGGCGTGCGGTTCGGAAAACACTCCAGCACGGCCTCCTCCGGCCGCTGCGGAAGACGGCTGGCATGGCCGAGAAGCGTAAGGTCTTGTGGGTCTGGCATGATGGGCAGGCCACGGGTCGCACAGCCGCCCGCAAGTCTCCACGGAAAATGCGCAGATTCCGCGACCGCCGGCACCTTCAATTCGGGACCGTCCCCGGAACTCGAAAATGTCCCTTCACCGGTTCACGCCGCTGCGGCGCGGGGGGCGGCTGCCCCTCCTTCAGGGCCATCGCCTGTTCGAAAATTTTCTTTGCAATCGGCGCACAGACCTTTCCTCCCGCCTGTCCGTTTTCCACCAGCACGCTAATGGCATACTTCGGCTTTTCATAAGGAGCGAATCCGATGAACCAGGCCCGGTTGTCATCAACGGTACGGCCGTTTTCGCTGCGTTCCTTCTGAGACGTTCCCGTCTTACCCGCGACAGTAAACCGAGACGACATGGCATTCTTGCCCGTTCCGTGGGCATCATTGACCACGAGCCGCATTCCCTCGCGGATCAGGTTCATCTGCTTGTCCTGCAAAATCTGCTTTTGGGTGCAGACGGCTGGCGTGTCCTTACTGAGACGGGGTTTCCACACGTCCCCGCGGCTGGCCACCGTGGCGGCCACCGAGGCCATATGCAGCGGCGATTCCTGCACCAGCCCCATCCCGATGCTCGCATGCGCGGTTTCCGCTGCGGTCCACGGGCCCGGTTTATTTTCCGACCACCACTTTTTATCGACAATGGTTACGGGACGGCTTTCGAATATATCACCGGTGGCGGAATCAAGCCCCATCAGGCGCGCCGTTTCGGCGAGCTTGTCGATCCCAACAACGTTGCCCGCCTGAAAGAACCAGCAGTTGCAGGAACACTTGAGGGCAGCGGTCATGGGAAGCGGGCCGCCGTGGGAACCGTGTTGTTGAGCATAAATCCAGCAGGCGAGGGGCCGTCCGTAGTCGATGAAACCGGGACAGGCGAAATTGAGGTTCCCCTTGCCCGCACGGCACAAAGCGACCGCCGTGACGATCTTGTAAGTGGAGCCCGGCGAATCAGGAAGAACCGCACGATTGATCATGGGTCCGGTTTTGTCCTCATTGAGGCGTCTGATCTCTTTGCTGTCCCCGTCTCCACTGAACACTCCGGGATCGAAATCGGGAAAAGAAGCCATCGCGAGAATGCCCGCGTCCTGCGGATCGAGCACCACCACGGCACCGCG
>DATAIE010000580.1:0-4110 GCA_036262875.1 Verrucomicrobiales bacterium | reverse complement strand
CACCGTCCTGCCAAAGGCCGCCTCTTACGCCGCTCCAGCCGCCTTTGCGGGTAAGGCCACCGCCCTGGCTGCTGCCGTGCCGGGCCCCGGGATTGCCGCCACGCTTTATATGAAAGCCCTGGCGCTTTCCAAGGCTCAGGTGGCCCTCCTCTGCGTCGCCGCCGCCGCGGTACCCGTGACTCTACAGGCGGCCAGGATTGCCAGTCTGCATGAACGGAACGAGGCCCTGGAAAGCCGTCTGGCCTCTGGCGGGAAACCCTCTCCGGTCATTTTGGAGGCCGATCCCTTCAGCGGACCACTCACCGCCGCCGGCCGCACCGCCACCCAGGACAAGGCGAAGACTGCCCCCTCCGGCAACGCCGGGCGTGCTCCGGGAGAACACCGGCCCCGCGGGCCAAAGTGGGGCGACCTGCACGAGATGGAGCGCCTCTATCAGCGCGAGGCGAGGCTCACCGCCATGGCCGAACGGCTCGGCCTCAATGAAAACCAAATCAGCGTGATCAGCGCCGCGATGGAAAAATCCGATGCCGATCGCAAGGCTCTCTGGGAAACCAGCGGCGGGCCCGGCCATCCGCCGCCGGACAAGGCGGCGCAGGACGCCATTGTGAAGAATCTCGATGCGACGATCGCCGCCGTCATGAGCACGGATCAACAGGCGGCGTATGACGAATTTTGCGCGGAGGAAGTCCAAAACCGTCAGGAAATTTTTGCCAACCGGCTCCTCGGCGAAATGCAGGGAGGCTTGCACCTGAACGCTGAACAGAAGGACAAACTCTTCGCCGTTTTTGCGGCTCAGGCCGTGCAGACGGAGGGCGATCCCGGGCCGTGGGCCTGGGCTCAGACGATGCAGGAAGGCCAGAAGGAAAAGCTGAAGGAGGTCCTGACCGCCGATCAGTTCCGCCTGTGGGAGCAGCGCATCACCACATGGAATAAGTTCTTCCGTCCTGACAAAACCGGCGGCGACAGGTCCTCTCCTCCCGGGGAAAGCAAATAGAGCGCCCGGCTGACGCCTCGCCGGAAACGGCAAAGCCGCATTTTCCCCAAAACCGCCTCACGGGTTTTCCGTCAGGCAGTGTCCGGGGAAATGCGGCTTCGCTGTTTGGATGGACTGCGGGGCCGGACCTTTGATCAGTCGAGAGGCTTGACCATGATGTCTTTGTAATACACTTCGCAGCCGGGATCGTGCGCCTGGAAGGCAAAGGTGCCCTCGCCCAGCCAGCGGCCCTTCTTTTGGTCTTCACCCTCGCGTTTGTCGCCCTCCTTCTCCGTGTAGTCGGCGGTGACCTTGCCGTTCACTGTGATGACGATGTGCTTGCCTTCGACCTTGATGTTGTAGTCGAACCACTCGCTGTCTTTGATGAAGACTTCCTTGAAGTCCTGCACGGCATAGAGGCTGCCGGTGCGGCGCGGGTCTTTGTCGAAGGAATTGTTCACCTGGCATTCGTAGCCCTTTTTCGGCCAGTCCTTTGCCTGGTATTCGGTGTGAATGTAGATGCCGCTGTTGGCATTTTTTTTGGTCATCACTTTCGCTTTGAACTCGAAGTTCTTGAACTTCGCGCCTTTCACATCGCCGGCGTAGAAAAGGTGAGCGCGTCCGCTCTTCACTTTGATGGCTCCGTTTTCTACGCTGAAGACGTTGGGCGCTTCCTCGTTGGATTTCCAGCCGTTGAGGGTCTTGCCGTCGAACAGGGAAATCCAGTCGCCGGACTTTTCAGCGGCGTGCGCGCCAAAGAGGGCCGCAGCGGTGAGGGTGATCAAAAAGGCTAGTCGTTTCATCGCAGGAGGTGGTTTGGTTTTGAGTCTTCCGCCGCAGGTGCGGGAGTGTGTCATCCAGTTGGAGTGCCCGCCCCCGCGCCGCAAGCGCTCCCTGCCCGCGGGCGCGTGGAAATAGCCTGGTCGTTGTCTTCTCCCTTTCGCAGGCGCGTTTCCATTCCATGTGAATTCCATGTCCGTCCTTCGCGTCGCCGCCTGCGAATACCCTGTCGAGTTCCTGACCTCATGGCACGACTGGTCGGGCAAGCTGCGGCGTCTCTGCACTTCAGCGGTGGAGGCCGGGGCGTCTCTCCTGGTGTTTCCGGAATATGCGGCGATGGAGCTCGCCTCCCTGCTGCCGGAGGAGATGCGTGCGGACCTCACGGCCAGTCTTGGCGGTGTGCAGATGTTCCGGGAAGCGTTCCTCGACGCTCACCGGTCGCTCGCCGCAGAACTGGGGGTTACCATTCTTGCCGGCTCTTTCCCGTGGGAGACGGACGGGCGTTTTGTGAATCGCGCCTGGCTCTGCACGCCGGACGGCCGCATGCGCCATCAGGACAAGATCATCATGACGCGGTTTGAACGGGAACTCTGGGGGATCACCGGCAGCCGCGGGCTGACGGTGTTCGAGATCCCCGGCGCCCGCGTGGGTGTGCTCATTTGTTATGATTCGGAGTTTCCGCTGCTGGCCCGGCAACTCGTCGAAAACGGTGCGGACATCCTTCTCGTGCCCAGTTGCACGGACACAGAGGCCGGTTACCACCGCGTGATGCTGAGCTGCCGCGCGAGAGCCCTGGAGCAGCAGTGTTTCACCGTCCAATCCCCCACGGCGGGCGAAGCTCCGTGGTCGCCCGCGCTCGACACGAACACCGGCCACGCCGGTTTCTTTGGCCCCGTGGATACAGGCTTTTCTTCCGACGGCATTCTCGCCAGCGGTGCGCCTGCGGAGACAACGCCCTGGCTCATTGCCGATTTGCCCCTCTCCCGTCTCGCCTCCGTGCGCCGCCGCGGCCAGGTGAAAAACTTCGCCGACTGGCCGGAGCAGGAAGGCGTCAGCGTGGAGCGCGCGAATTGAATGACGCGTGACAAAGTGGTGCAGGTTTTTGTCTCCGGCTAACCTGCCGTCCGGCAATAGCGTGCGAAGGCCACCCGGTCCTCCGCCCGCAAAATACACAAGGATACCGTGCACCGGTTCCTCCTGTGCAGGTTAGTAGGAGACAAAACCTGCACCACTTTGTCGCACCGAACGCCTTACGCGATCAATTCATTTACCACTTTGCCGTGCACGTCGGTGAGGCGGAAGTCGCGGCCTGCGTAGCGGAACGTGAACTTCTCATGGTCAAATCCCAGCAGCTTCATCAGTGTCGCGTGAAGATCATGCACGTGTACGGGATCCTTCACCGCCTTGAAACCAAAATCATCCGTCGCGCCATAGACGGTGCCGCCTTTTGATCCGCCGCCCGCCAGCCACATGGTGAAGCCGTAGTGGTTGTGATCGCGCCCGTTGATCTTGCCGGCATTCGCGCCGGCCTGCGGCAGTTCCACCACGGGGGTGCGGCCAAACTCGCCGCCCCATATCACGAGCACGTCGTCGAGCATGCCGCGCTGTTTCAGGTCCTTGAGCAGCGCGCCCACCGCCTTGTCCGTCTGGCCTGCCAGCCGGCGGTGATTCACCTCCAGATCGTCATGATTGTCCCACGGCTGGCCCTCGCCGTGCCACAACTGCACAAACCGGACGCCGCGCTCCACCAGCCGCCGCGCGATGAGCGTCTGCCGCCCGTGCACGGAATCCCCGTACATGTCGCGGATGTGCTGCGGTTCGCGCATGATGTCGAAGGCATCGGTGGCGTCCATCTGCATGCGATAGGCCAGTTCGAAGGACTGCACGCGCGCCTCCAACTGCGCATCGCCCTGACGTTTTTCCTCGTGCTGCCGGTTCATCTCCTGGAGCAGGTCCAGTTGCTGCCGCTGCTCCTTCATGGGCAGTCCCTTGTTCCGGATGTTTTCAATGAGCTTGTCGAGTTCGCGGTGCTGCGTGTCGATGTAAGTGCCCTGAAACACACCCGGCAAAAAGCCCGCCTGCCAGTTCTGGCTTTCCTGAATGGGATAGCCGCCCGGGCACATACTGATGAACCCCGGCAAATTCTGGTTCAGCGTTCCCAGCCCGTAAGTCACCCACGATCCCATGCTGGGCCGGATGAGCCGCGCCTCCCCGCAATTCATCAGCAGGAGAGAGGGCTCGTGGTTGGGCACATCCGCGTGCATGGAGCGGATGACGCACAGGTCGTCCGCGCACTGCCCCACATTGTCAAAGATCTCACTGACCTCCAGCCCGCACTGACCGTATTTTTTGAATTT
>DATAIE010000579.1:0-4173 GCA_036262875.1 Verrucomicrobiales bacterium | reverse complement strand
ACGGTCAGCGAAAAATCAGGATCTCCTGGAGCAGGGCGGGGCTGGTGCAGGATGGGTTCCGGGTCGCACTCCCGGACGGGTGGAAACTGGAGCGCTTCGATCGGCAGCAAAGCGGGCGTCGGGCCGGAGATCCCTGGAATGGGGGCCACGATCTTCGCGAAACAGGAAGGGCAGGGACCTTCCACCCCGGCGAGGTTGGCTGGCACTGACAATTCCGCCCGGCAGCAGGGGCAGAGAAATCGCAGATGGTCCAGGATGGTGTTTTGGCCGGTCATTGCCAGTATGGAACGGCAGGTTGCCTTCGGGACAGGGGGCGCAGAGGATTGGCAGACTTTCTAGGCAGCGAGTGCTTCGTTGGCAAGATAAATCAACTAAAGTTAAGTGTTTAGTTCCATGCTAGGGAATTCCCTGATGAGAGGGGCCAGGCCCGTCTACAGAGGATATCTGTGCAGTTGCCGCTTTAGCGCCCTTTTTGGGACGTGCCTCCGGAAAGCCCCATGAGGGCCGCGAGACCGAGGAGGCCCAGTTCTGCATAGAACCATGGCGAATAGTCGATAGCCATACCCATATTGCCTCCCATCATGGCTTTTGCCATTTCCTCGCCAGGATTGGGCTCTCCCGTTTTGCCGCGGGCCATCGTTTTATCCTTCATTTCGTCCAGTTGCTTTGTGACCGCCGACTTAAAGGGAAACCCGACGATGGCCTGCGCCCCGAGGCAACCGAGCGCCACCGCTGCGAAGACGCCGGAGAGTCGGCGGCTGGACTGACCCAGAGCCGTGCCGAATGCGATCACTGCGGCGCAAAGTGCGACAGCCGCAAGGATGGAATAATTGCTGTCCTTACCGAGGTCTTTGCTGGAAAAATCATTTTTCGGTCCGTTCCCCATTTTGGACATTTGCTCCAGATTATCATCAGGGCTGACCCGGTTGAGGACGGCATCGACACCGGTTTGGTACATCAGCCGGTTGCCGGCGCATTTGACCTCCAGCCACGGGACGAAGAAGAGAATGATGGCCGCGAGGATGGTACCGATCCGAAGGGGCTTCATGTTGTCACCCCCATTGTTCACAATGACCACCTGCTGCACCGGAGCCGGCCTCGGTGGAACTGGAGCATAACCCGACGGAGCCGCAGGCGGCAGGACGGACCGCAGGAGCGGCGCGAGATCCCTCATGGGAACCCATGCCGATCCGCCCTCCTCGCAAACGAGAGTGTCCGCGGCGATCGCGCCGGCGTTGAATTGGCCCATCATGTCAGCGGCGCTGTATGGCCCCGTGGCCTGGCCGTTGCGGACGACATAATACCTTGCGGATGCGGGATCGGAATTCATAGGGGCCTCCTTAACATAGCGGAGAAAAGGTAAAAGTGATTTTCCGCGGCGCGGGGGACCGGCTGGAGTTGCGTGAGAGAAAGTGCTGTCTATGTCTTGCGGAATATGACTCAAGTTCTCCTTGTAGGTGCGGGTGGCGGGCTGGGCGCGATGATGCGCTGGTGGGTGGCGGGAGCCATTTCCGGCAGGATGGGCAGCGCGACGCCGGCGGGTATTTTCATTGTGAACATCTCGGGATGCCTGCTGATAGGGCTGCTGGAGGGAATCCTGTCCCAGCGGGGCTGGGACGGGTGGAAGCCGCTGCTCATTGCCGGGCTGCTGGGAGGCTATACGACGTTTTCCACGTTTGGCGCGCAAACCTTCGAGATGATCCGGAGCGGCGGCTTCGGTCTGGCGGCGTTGAATGCAGCTGGAAGCGTGGTGGCGGGGCTGCTGGCTGTATGGGCGGGACTGGCGATGAGCGGGCGGTGAACCGGGAAAGGCAAGCATATTTTGTTGCATCAACTAAACGGATTTGTAGTTGCGCCCTGGGGAGCAGCGCATTACACGTCCCGCCCTCATTTCCCGGGGCTCCCTGACGCCACTCAGAAATCCCGGGAACCCCACCGCAGATCACCGCCGGTTTTCCCGGCACACCTCCCTTCCAGCGATGCCCGGCAAAGCGAAACCCAAATCCTCCAAACCAGCACCGAAAGCCGTCAAAAAGCCGGCAGCCAAACCTGCTGCCAAAAAGCCCGTGGCAAAGAAGCCGGCAGTGGCCAAAAAAGCGGCGAAACTGCCGAAGGCCGCCAAGTCCGCACCGCGGAATGCGAAGTCTGACCAAAAATCCAAGGCAAAGGCGGTCGTGAAGAAGAAGCCGGCCCCGGTTTCCAGCAACGGCAGTTCCACCTCGGTGCGCCGCACGCGCGGCAAGGAAAACTCTGTGAGGGAAACTCAACTGAAGCCCGGCACCAACTTCCGCGCTCCCGGACGCCCTCTCGCTCCCGTGGAACAGTGGGATGCGCCGCCGGAAATCCCGCGGAGCGCCTTCACCAAGAAGCAGCGGACGAAGCTGCTCGACCTCAAGGATTCTCTGGTGGACAGCATGAGCGGCATGGCGGAGGACACGCTCCGGATGCGGGCGGAGGGCAGCGAAGCCTCCGCATTTGGCATGCACCAGGCCGATGCCGGCAGTGATGCCTATGACCGCGATTTTGCCCTTAGCCTTCTCTCCAAGGAGCAGGATGCGCTTTACGAAATCGACGAAGCCCTGAAGCGGATCGATGCCGGAAACTACGGCATTTGTGAGATGAGCGGCAAACCGATTCCCCAGGCCCGCCTCGAAGCACTGCCCTTTGCCCGTTTCACGATCGAATGCCAGGCGGAGTACGAGCGTGAAGTGGGACCTGGCGGCGGTCGCCGTCCGCTCCGTTCGCTCTTCGGTCTCATGGGAGACGAAGACGAAGACGGGGAAGAGGGCGAGGAGAAGGAAACTGTTGACAAGTCGGATGACTGAGACACACTCGCGCCCCGCCAAACTTTGCCCCCTTTCTTCTCATGCCGCGTGAAATTATCATTCTGGAATGCACCGAGGCCCGTGCCGCCGGTGTCAATCCGTCCCGTTACGTCACCACCCGAAATAAAAAGAGCGTCCGGACTCCCGGCCGTCTTGAGAAGGTGAAATTCAATCCCGCCATGAAGAAGCGGACGCTCCACCGCGAACTCCGCTAACGGCGACCTCCGTCTTCCAGCCTTTTTACCCAACCGCTCATGCAACCGAAGACCACCCAGCGTCTCATCAATTTCCGGAAGTCCAACAAGCGCATGCCGCGCCGCCGTTACGACATCCGCGTGGACAAAGTCGATTACAAGCATCCCGAGTATCTCGCCAAGTTCACCACCGAAACGGGCAAGATTCTCCCGCGCCGTCTCACCGGTGTTTCCGCATGGCTGCACCGCAAAGTGACCCGCGAGATCAAGCGCTCCCGCGCCGTCAACCTCGCCCCCTGAGAGCCCGGTCGCCACGCCCCACATTCTCTTCCTGCATCAGGGGCGTATTGATCATGCGCCCCTGATTCATTTTCGTCATCTGTGATGGACTCCCTCAGTGATACGCAAAGCGAGCGCGATTCGCGGAACGTTCCTATCAAACGCGTCGGTGTCAGCGGACTGCGTTATCCCGTCAGTGTGCAGAGGCCGGATGGAACGTCGTTTGGAACGAGTTGCGAGGCGATGCTGACGGTGAGCCTCGCCGGCGACAAACGCGGCACGCACATGAGCCGGTTTGTGGAGGAACTGCATGCCGCGCATCAAAACATCTCGCCCGCCTCAGTCGTCGCACTGGCAAAGCAGTTGCGTGCAAGGCTGAAGGCGGTGGAAGCGACCGCGGAGGTGACCCTGCCGTGGTTTATCGAGAAGAAGGCGCCGGTCACGGGCGGCGCGGCGTGGATGGACTACACGCTGACGTGGAAGGCGTCCGTGACGGGCCGCACCGCGAGACTGCACACCACGCTGCGCGTTCCCCTGAGCACGCTGTGCCCCTGTTCCAAGGCCATCAGTGACCGCGGAGCGCACAATCAGCGGGGATACGCCACAGTCACGGTCGAGACCGCCACCCCCGTTTGGCCGGATAAACTCATCGCGGTCATCGAAGCGGCGGCCAGTTGTGAACTCTACAGTCTCCTCAAGCGCCCGGACGAAAAGCTTGTTACCGAGCGCGCCTTCGATCGGCCGGTGTTTGTCGAGGATCTGGTGCGTGATATCGCCCTGGGGCTGCGCGGTCTCAAAAGCCTGCGCGGCTGCCGCATCGAGGCGGTGAATCTGGAATCGATTCACAGCCACAATGCGTGTGCCTTGATCGACGA